>JBGOXY010000060.1:0-11437 GCA_041479415.1 Anaerolineae bacterium | reverse complement strand
TTCTAGCCGCGCGGCAGGAAGCCCAATCGGGATAGAATGGGCCCATGCCGAGCTTCGTGCGCAGCCTCTTGGCGCGGGTCTACCTCGATCAGTTTGCGCACGACCTCGTGGCCATCTCGCGCGACGCACGGCGCACGATCGCCTGGCGTGCCCGCCGTGACCTGGCCGGCGCCGACCGGCGGTTGCGCAAGGAGTACTTGGCCGCCGGCGGATCCCGCAAGCTGAACCTGGGCTGCGGCCGCCATCCGCTCCCCGGTTGGCTCAATTCCGACTACCATCCCGAATCGGACCGCGAGCTTTACCTCGACGTGCGCAAGCCGTTCCCCTTCGAACCGTCAACTTTCATCCACGTCTACAGCGAGCACATGATCGAGCACCTGACGCCTAGCCAAGCCCACTTCATGTTGAGCGAGTGTTGGCGGGTCCTGCAGCCGGGCGGCCGTTTGCGCGTGGCAACCCCCAACCTGGTCTTTCTGATCAACCTGTACGGCGCGGACAAGTCGGCGCTGCAGAAGCGCTACATGGCTTGGGCGGCGCAGGCCTCGGGCCTGCCGGCCGAGCAGGCCGAAGACGCCTACATCATCAATCACTTCGTGCGCGCCTGGGGCCACCGATTCATCTATGACGAGAAGTCGCTGCGGCGCGCGTTCGAGAAGGCAGGCTTCTCCGAGATCACGGCCTGCCGGCCGGGCGAGAGCTCGAGTGGCGACTTGCGCGGTCTGGAGAATCTGCGGGAGATGCCGGCCGAGTTCTACGACCTGGAAACGCTGATCCTTGAGGGTAGCAAATCCGCAGGCCGCGGATCGTAGGCTGCCCCCGCTGAGATTGTTCTTGCCGCAATAGGTGAGTCAACAGCCCGCTTGCTGTTGCCCTTCCGAGTTGGCACCCATGAAACCCATCCACGCCACCGTATTCTGCCGCTCGCTCTCGCCGCACCTGACCCAGGTGCTGACCGGGCTGGTGCTGCTCCACCGCGCCGGCGTTGTCCGCCTGCGCCAGGTCTTCATGGGAAGCGGCAAGGCCGATGCTCGTGCCTCTGCCTACGGACCGGAGGCGCATGAGGCGCATCTGCTTGTGCTTCTCGACGGCGGCACTCGGGTGTACTACGACACGCAAGATGCGCAGGACATCAACCTGGTCGCCGCCGAGCAGGTCGACCTGTATTTCAAACGCAGCTACGCACGGGAAGCGATCCCGCCGGCGCTGCGTGCCAAAGTACATCCGTATGGATTGAACTACGCGGTGTATGCCGACGGGCGCGACGTGTTCGAAATCGGCCGTCGCCTCTTCTTCGAAAAGAACGCTGCCAAACGGATGAAGATGCTTGTCCGCCTGACGCTTAGCGGGTTCGAGATGGCGGCGGTGGCGCCAGGCTTCCGCGCAACGGTGGGCCAGATGAGCGCGCCGCCCGACCGGGCCCAGCCGCCGCGCGTGCTGTTCATGGCGCGCGCCTGGGACCCGACCGACGACCCCGCCCGTCCGGCGGAGAAGGCCGAGCAGCGGCGGCAGATCAACGAGGCACGCGCTGCGTGCGTGCGCCTGCTACGGAAAGAATTCGGCCCGGCCTTTACCGGTGGCTTCCGCCATACCCCCTACGCCTTGACCCACCACAAGGATGTGCTGCTCGCGGACGACCGCCTCTCGACCAAGGAGAACTACATCCGGCTGCTGCGCGAGCATTCGATCGGCATCGCCACCACCGGGTTGCACGAGTCGATCGGCTGGAAGCTGGCCGAATACGTGGCTTTTTCAAAGGCCATCGCCGCGGAGCGCCTGTGCTTCGAGGTGCCGGGGGAGCTGGCCGCAGGAGACTACTACCTCGAGTTTGACTCACCCGAGATGTGCGTTGAACAAACGCTGCGTCTCTTCACCGACCGTGGGCTGCGCGAGGCGATGATGGAGCGCAATCAGCGGTATTACGAGGCCTGCCTGCGGCCGGACGTGCTCATCTTGCGCACACTGCGCATGGCATTGCCGGGGCGAATCCCCGAGGGGCTGCAACTGCCGCACCCGTGAGGCGGCCATGCGCGCAGCGCGCACGGAACCGTGAATGGACGGGACCCGCGTACGCGGGTCCCGTTTCTTTTCTCGGCCACAGTCCTGTGTGTGAGGCTCACATCAGGCGGCGGGTGCTGGGCTGGCCGCCGGTCGTGGTGCAAAGCGGGTGCGAGTGAGCACGTGTAGGAGCAAGAACCCGGCGATGGCCACGGCCGAGATGCCTGCGCACAAGACCCAGATTAGTCGCGGATCGAAGTTGTCGAGGATGATGCCGGCAGCCCACGGGCCAACCGCCGAAGGGACTTGCCAGCACAAAGCGAAGACGGCCATATACCGCCCGCGCATCTCTTCCGGTGCGAAGCGCGCCACCAGCGCCTGCGAGACCGGCATGACGATCATCTCGCCGAAAGTGATCAGCAACATCGCCAGTGCGAAGAGCGGCAGCGCGGCAATGAAGGCGTACATCCCGAAGCCGACCATATAGAATGCCGTGCCCAGGGCCATGACAAGCATGGGCGGGTAGACCCGCAGCTTGCGCGTGATCCAGAATTGCAGCAGGACGACCGTGGTGGCATTCAGGCTCATCAGCATGCCGTACACCCGCGGCCCGGCGCCGTGGACGTCGCGCAGGAAAACGGAGAAGGTGGAGTAGAGCTGCAGGTAGACAAGGTTCATCAGAATCGCGACCAGCAGGAACCCCACGTAAGGCGCATCGCGTAGTGCCGTGCGGTAGCCCATGAAAGTCTGGGCCATCGACTCTTGGCTGGCCAGATGGGCCGCCTGCGGCCGGGTCTCCGGGATGAGACGGAAGACAATTGCCGCGGTGATGATGCTGCATACCGCATCGAGAACAAAGAGCAAGAGGTAGGAACGCGTGGCCAGCAGCCCGCCGATGGTCGGGCCGATGATCCACGCCATGTTGGCCACTACGCGCAGCATGCCAAACCCCTCGGCGCGCTTCTCCTCCGGCAGAAGGTCAGCGATCATGGCGCTGTGTGCCGGGCCGGCCACGTCGGAGAGCAGCCCGACGACGACGGCCAGTAAGTAGAACACGCGCAGCTCGCCGACCAATCCCATGGCGATCGAGCTGACCGCCGAGAAGACCAGGCCAAAGAGAATCATCGCCCGGCGCCCGAGGCGATCGGTCAACGCCCCGCCGATCATGTTCCCGACGAACCCGGAGACGGAGAATGTGGCCAGCAGAATGCCGGCCTGGGTCATGCCGACCTCGAACTTCTGAGTCACATACAACGTGAAGAAAGGCATGATCAGCGTTCGCCCGACCACGTCGATGAAACTGGCGCCGGCCACGACCCAGAATTTAGGGGGGTATTGGTGATAGATCTCGGATGCGCGCTTGAGCATTCGCCAACCTCACAACCTGGGAGCCCGGAACGGCCATACGTGTGGGCGAGGGGAGGCCGGGAGCGGCAAGGCTGCCGCGCCCGGGCCTGGGCAGGCGCGAATCATACTCGAATATCCAGATTCGCCGAGGGGGATTCTTGAGGATGTGGGCAGGGGGTGTCAAGCCGTTCGCGCGCTGCAGTCCTCTTCGTCATTCTGAGCGCGCGCCTTGGATGTCATTCCGAGGGTGCGAAGCAAGCGAGGAATCTCGGCTTGCAATAGCAGGCAGACCGCAAGTGCAAGAGAGGTGTCGTTCGTTGGAGCCAAGATTGCCATAGCCGATCGGGTCACTCAGCGTCACTATGCCCGCGCCGCGGGGCATTGTTCCTGGCAATGACACCCGAGGAGTATGTCATTCCAAGCGCGCGAGGCAACTTGGCATTCGACGGCCACCAAGTTGTCGGTGCCAGAGCCACGCTGCCTCGTGCCGCCGTGCGGCGCAGGGCCCCTCGCAATGACGGGTAAAAGGGTGTCGCGACGCCCCTAACCGCTGTCGCGCCGGCGGCGCGATTGTTCGATCAATTGCTGCGCCGCATCGGCCAGATCGGTTGTCGCCCGGCTTGTCTTGATACGCGAGACGAGCTGCTCGACCGGCAAATCCTCGTCGGGCGCCGGTCCCGTATCGGAATCGGGATGCAGATCCTCAGGCATGCCCCCCTCCTTCGATAATGCGCCTAGGCGTGGGCTGGCGGGACGGTCGCGCCAAGCTCCGCGGCCAGGCCGTTGACCGTTCCCCTCAGATTGCGCTTGTCGAGAAAGTCGTTGAGCATCCGGGCGCCGCCCCGCCCGCTGATCAGTGCGGTGGCGTAGACCGCTGGCGGCTCGGGGTTGGATAGACCAAGGGCCCAGAAGGCAAACGCAGCCAGGCTGCCGATGATTGCGTTGCCGCCCCAGCCCAGGTCGTAGCCGGAGGTCCCGTCGGGCAACTTCACCTTGCGTGGCCGGCGCAGCACGCCGCCCAACAAAGCGTTGCCAACGCCCCCAAGGAATCCTGCGACGATCACCAAAACCGGCGTCCACGTGTCCAGGTGCATGTCTCACCTCCCTCGCCATGGTCTTGCCATATGTTCCATCGAATACCGGAGCCCGGTGGTCGTCAATCAGGATCCGGTCGATGTGCGAATCTGGATCGAATCGCAGAACTCGTTCGTGGGGCGCCACGGGGGGTTGAGGGACCTCAGCCGGTGCCCGCGGCTCAGCAGGTGTAATATCGGCAGGACGCCGGGGGCGGGGCGCCCGCGGAACGGCATGCGGCCACGCCCCGCTTGACGCCCCGGCGATCCCCTGTTCGCGGAGTGCGCCCGTGGCCGACCGCCTCACTCGACGCGCCAAGCTGATCTATGGTTCGGGCGACCTCGGATTCAGCCTGACCTCGACCATCATCGGCGCATTCTTCGCCATATTCCTCACGGATGTGGTCGGCGTGGCGCCTGGGATGGCAGCGCTGGCCATTTTTGTCGGCCGCACGTGGGATTACATAAACGACCCGCTGATCGGGCATATTACCGACCGCACGCGCACGCGCTGGGGCCGGCGGCGCCCATTCCTGTTGTTCGGCGCGCTGCCCTTTGCGGCGGCCTTTGCGCTGATGTGGTGGCGCCCGTCGATTACCAGCCCATGGGGCCTGGCTGCGTACTACGCGCTGGCCTATGTGCTTTACGATGCGGCAGCGACCTTTGTCTACATGCCCTATTTTGCGCTGACCCCCGAACTGACCAGCGACTATGATGAACGCACCTCGCTCACTTCCTTCCGCATGTTCTATTCGATCGTGGGCAGCCTGATCGCCTTCACTGTACCGCTCGCCATCGTTGGAAGGTTTGCGCCCGAGAATGCCTCGAGCGTCCTGCTCATGGGTGCGGCATTCGGTCTGGCCAGCGCCCTGCCGCTCCTGCTCGTGTTTTTCGGTACGCGCGAGCGCGAGGCCTTCATGGAGCAGGCCCAGCCGACGCTGCGTCAGTCGCTGCGCGCGGCGGCCCGCAACCGCCCCTTCCTTTTCAGCGTGGGAATCTTCCTTTTCACGTGGGTGGCCATCGACATCTTGCAGGCGACGCTGCTCTACTTTGTCAAGTACATCGTGGGCCGCGAAGCGGACAGCGACCTGATCATGGCGACCATCTTCGTGGTGGCGCTTTTCGCACTGCCGCTGTGGAACTTCGTCAGCCGCCGCTGGAACAAGAAGCGGGCCTACGTGGCAGGCATCGCCTTCTGGGCAGTGGTGCAACTTGTGCTGGTGACTCTGGGACCCTCCTCCAGCATGGCTCTTATCCTCGGCCTGTGCGTGCTGGCGGGCATCGGCGTGGGCGCGGCCCACATTCTGCCTTGGTCGATGATTCCGGATGCGATCGAATGGGGCGAGCTCGAAAGCGGTGAGCGCCACGAGGGCATGTTCTACAGCCTGGTCACGCTGGCCCAGAAGGTGGCCTCCTCGTTGGCTATCCCGCTGGTGTTGCTCGTATTGCAGGTCACGGGATACGTACCCAACAGCGCGGCCCAACCGGCGGGCGCACTGGTCGGCATCCGTATCGCCGTGGGGCCGATCCCGGCGGCGCTGCTTGGGGGCGGTATCCTATTCGCCCTGGTCTATCCGCTCGGGCGCGAACATTACGCCCACCTGACCCAAGAGCTCGAGGCTCGCCGCCAGGCGCGGCGCGAGGCACCCCATGACTGACATCCAGATTCGCCCGGTGGTGAGTGCCCGCGAGCGGCGCACCTTTCTCACATTTCCTTGGCGCATTTACCGCGGCGACCCGCTGTGGGTGCCGCCGCTTCTGCCCGAGCGCGCAAAGACGATCGACCCGCGGCACGGCGCGTTCTTCTTGCGCGGCCAAGCCGAATTCTTCATCGCCTGGCGTGCGGGCCGGCCGGTGGGCACGATCTGCGCGGCGGAGGATCGTGTGACCAATGCCCAGCGCGGGAAGCGCGACTGCATGTTCGGTTTCTTCGAATGTATCCAGGACGAGGCGGTGGCGTTTGCCATGTTCGACCACGTGGCGGGCTGGGGACGCGCCCGCGGGCTGGAGTCGCTCTACGGCCCGTGGAACCTGGACTATGAGGATTCGTACGGCGTACTGCTGGAGGGCCGCGATCGGCCGCCGGTCCTTTTGTGCGGGCACACACCGCCTTACTACCTAGAGATGCACGAGGCGTATGGGTTTCTACCTGCGCGCGGCGACAACCTGGCCTACGAGATACAACTCGATCACGATACGCCCGCCTTGCAACTCATCACCAAGCTGGCTGAGCGCATGCGGCGGCGGGGTACGATCACCATACGACACGCCGACCTCGCGCATTGGGAAGACGAGGTAGACCGCCTGATACCGCTGATGAATGCGGCGCTGGCCCACCTGCCGGATTTCATCCCCTGGCAGCCTGAAGCCTTACGCGCCACGCTGGGTGCCTTCCGCCAGATCGCGGATCCCGAACTCATTCTGTTCGCCGAGGTGAAAGGGCGCGTGGTGGGCTGGTTCCCGGCGGTGCCCAACATCAACGAGGCGCTTATCCACGCCAACGGGCTGCGCTCCCCGTGGGATTACGTGCGCCTGGCCTGGCACATGCGCAGGCGGCCGAAGTGCGCCGCCATCAAGAGCGTTGTGGTGTATCCCGAATACTGGGACACGGGCGTGAGCGTGCTTCTCTTCGATGAGATGGCGCGGCGGCTGCATGCCAAAGGATATATCTGGGCGGATCTTTCGTTGACCTCGGATGACAACCCGTACACGCCGCATCTCATCGGCCGGGCCGGCGGGAAGGTCTACAAGCGCTACCGCGTGTACACCAAGCCGATCGCGCCGTAGGCCGTGCCGGGATGTTGCGCAGCCGATTCATCTCGGGCGGAGGATTCCCCCAGGCCGCGAGTGCATACTCAACTTTTGGCGCCGATCCTCGCTGGCACAGCGCCTCCCCGGCCAGTGAAGTCCAAGCGGATTGTGCGTCGCGTGATTTGGCCAATCTCCGCTCGCCGGCGCGGACCGGCACGCGACGACTCGATGGGTAAGGAAATGCATAGGAGTTGGCCGATGACGCTTGAGGGTCACGCGACCCTCTCCATGATTCTCCGGGCCCGCGTCGAAACCATGCCTATCCCCAAGTTATCCACAAGCAAGATGTACCGCGAACCGGGCGATTGGCAGCTTGACCCCCAGCTTGCTGCGCATGACAAACGTATGGTCCCGCAAGGATGGTTGTCATGGCAATGAGACCGGAAAGCGGCTAACATCTAAAATGTCTCACTTCACAGGACCCGCTCAGTGCGACCGAGACTGCAGAGCATTTGCCTGCTCGTATGTCCGAGTCCGATCGCAACCACAGGCGCTCGCCGGTGGGTTTCTGAAGCGCAACTAGGGTCTGGCGCTCCACCCGATACATCGCGAACCGAATACTGGGGGATCGACTCATGAGAGAAGCAATCTTCTCTCCTCTGGACCACGTCGACCTGGCGGAGAAGACCTACCAGGTTCTCAAGGACCGCATCCTCAAGCGCGACCTCTCGCCCGGCGAGCGGGTCTCGGTGGATGAGGTAGCGCGCGCGCTGGGGGTGAGCCGCACGCCGGTGAATGAGGCCCTCAAGCGTCTGGCGGGCGAAGGATTGATCGACATCCTGCCGCGACGCGGCACCTTCGTCAGCCAGCTCACGGCGCACGAGGTGAACGAGCTGTTCGACGTGCGTTTGATGATCGAGCTGTATTCGGTGCAGACCATTTTCGCGCGGGGCAAAGTGCGCGAGCTCTTGCAGCAGGTGCGCGAGTCGATGGAACGCATGCGCCGGGCAACGCATCCCCAGGGTTACAGCGACTATATGGGCTTCATGGATGCCGATCGCGAGCTGCATTTGCAGTTGGTGACGATGGCCGGCAACGAGTATCTCGCTCGCCTGTATCGCGAGCTGCCGGTGCACGTGTTCGTTGCCCGGGCACACTTCCTCAACAACGTCGAGGACGCGCGCCAGGCGCTGGAAGAACACGATGCCGTGTTGCACGCCTTCGAGCGCGGGCAGATGGAGGAAGTGACGCAGACGCTGCGCACGCATATCACCACGGTCAAATCGCGCATCCTGGAACTCCTGGAAGCACGCGGGGGGCAACTCTAGTGGCGGCGGAGAAGGGCGGCTCGCAAGGCCACACCGCAGGCGGCGTACTCGATACGTTCCGTCTTGACGGGAGGACCGCCATCGTGACCGGCGCCGGTCGCGGCTTAGGCCGGACGATGGCGCTGGCCCTGGCGGGTGCCGGCGCGCGCGTGGCCGTCTTCGACATCAACGGGGAGGATCTGGAGAGCGCGGTAGCGGAACTGCGCGGGTTGGGTGCGACGGTCGTGGGGCGCATGGTGGACGTGGGCAACGAGGCCCAGGTGGCCGAGGCGGTGGAAGCCGTGGCGCGCGAAATGAGCGGGCTACACATCTTGGTGAACAATGCCGGGGTCACGACGCGTGCGCCGTTTGAGGAGCTGCTCGAGGAGGATTGGCAGCGTGTGATCGACATCAATCTGGGGGGTCTGTTTCGCTGCAGCAAACACGCGGCACGCCAGTTCGCTGCGCAGGGCGGCGGGGCGATCATCAACATCGCCTCGATCTCGGGGCTGGTGGGCAACCGGGGCGGGCTGAACAGCCACTACTGCGCCTCGAAGGGTGGGGTGATCGCGCTTACCCGCTCACTGGCGGTGGAATGGGCACCCAAGGGCATTCGGGTGAACGCCATTGCCCCCGGCTACTTCGTCACCCCGATGACCGACCGCCTGAAGCAGCGCGATCCGGCCTTCTACAAAGAACTGGTGGAGCGCGTGCCGCTGGGTCGGTTCGGAGCGGCCGCGGATTTGGGCGGGGCCGTCGTGTTCCTGGCCAGCGAGGCTGCGGCTTACATCTCAGGTGCCGTGCTGGTCATCGACGGCGGGTACACGGCGTGGTGAGGAGAGCGATGCATGACTGAAAACGCACTGCCCAATCCGGCGGGCGCATCGCCCGCCGAGGCGGGCACCGGACGCGGCTTGAGCCTGCTGCAACGCATAGCCCCGGTGGCGATCTGGGTTGTCCTGCTTGTCTTGACCGTCGTGTCGAGCCTGATTTCGCCCGTCTTCTTCACAACTCGCAACATCTCCACCCTGCTCAAACAGGCCGCTTCACTGGGCATCGTGTCCGTCGGTCAGACGCTGGTGATTCTCACCGGCGGCATCGACCTGTCGGTGGCTTCGGTCATGGCCTTGATGTCCGTCTTGGCGGCCAGCTTGATGATCGGACAGACCAGCCTGTTCGTTCCGGTCAGTCTGTTCTGTCTGGCGGTTGCCGTGCTCATTGGATTGGTCAACGGTTTCCTGGTCACCAAGCTCAAGATTCCGGCCTTCATCGCTACACTCGGCATGATCCTGGTGGTGCAGGGCATTCGGTTCGTCTACACCGGCGGCAGCCCGCGAGGCTCGATCTCGCCGGCGCTGAGCTTCATCGGCGCGGGCATGGTGGGACCTGTGCCGGCCGCGGTGATCCTGTGGGCCATCATCGTGGTCATCTTCGTGATTCTGATGCGGCTGACGACCTTCGGACGCCGGATGTACGCGGTCGGGGGAAATCGATCGGCTGCGCATCTTTCCGGGGTGAACGTCAATGGAATCATCATCGCTGCCTACACGCTGTGCAGCTTTTTGGCGGGTGTGGCCGGGCTGGTGTACACGGGATACAACGGCTACGCAGACAACTGGCTGGGTCGCGGGTTCGAATTGAACTCGATCGCAGCCGTCGTCGTCGGCGGGACCTTGTTTGAAGGCGGTCGAGGCGGCGTGTTGGGTACCGTCGCGGGCGTCCTGATCATCACCATTCTTTTCAACCTCGTGCTGCTCCTTGGGTTGGATGAGGAGTACATACGCATCGTAAAGGGCGTGGCGATTATCCTGGCGGTCGCGATGTACGCTCGAATGCGGACTCGACGTTAATGGCAAATGGACCAGGTCTGCCCGGAGAAGAGCAACCTTCCGGAGGGCCGAGGAAGGAGGTGGACGGAAGAGGAAAGCGAGACGAGAACCAAGAACACTGTACTCCCAATCCTGAAAGCTCGGCGAGTCTCTAAGGAGGACGAAAAAGATGTCTAGCCGAACAAGCAAGACCCTGCGGGTTCTGTCACTCATCACCCTGGCCGTGGTGCTGTTGGCCGCCTGCGGTGGGGGCGCGAAGGCCGGACCGGTCAAGGTCACGGTCGGCTCGGACGGGATGGTCGACACCTCCGCTTTGGCCAAGAAGGCGCCCTACACGGTGTGCTTCAGCAATGCATCCACGTCGAACGACTGGCGGGTCGTGATGAATGCCCATGTGGACTGGGGCATCGAGGAAGGCAAGGCGGCGGGCCTCATCTCGACTTACCGCTACGCGGATGCGAATGATGACCCGGCCAAGCAGATCAGCGACGTTGAGGACCTGCTCACCCAGGGCTGCGATGTGTTGATCCTGAGCGCGGCGGCATCCGACGTCGTCGATCCCGCGGCGCAGGCCGCCATGGAAGCCGGCGTGCCGGTCGTCACGCTGGACCGCGATGTCGCGAATCCGGCGCATCGTGTCTCGTACGTTGAGGGCGACAACTGCCTGATGGGCACGAACCAGGCCAATTGGCTGGTGGCGCAGCTCAAGGGCACGGGCAAGATCGTTGAGCTCTCGGGTGCGGCGGGCGCCAGCCCGGCCGAGGAACGCCTGCGCTGCGCGAACTTGGTCTTCGCGGCGAATCCGGGGATCGAGATCCTGGCCCAGGCCTACACCGGCTGGTCCCCGACCGAAGGCCAGAAGATCATGGCCAACTGGATCACGCTTTACCCGGAGATCGATGGCATTTGGTCGGATGCCGGTCTGCAGGGTTCCGGCGCGGTCCAGGCCTACCTGGATGCCGGGCTGCCTGTTCCGCCGATCACTGGCGAGGACTTCCAGCGCTTCCTGCACCAGTGGGTTGACA
Organism: Anaerolineae bacterium; assembly: GCA_041479415.1. GTDB lineage: Bacteria > Chloroflexota > Anaerolineae > Anaerolineales > RBG-16-64-43 > RBG-16-64-43. Next base: position 110 of record JBGOXY010000060.1, on the reverse strand, counting down.
ACCACCTGAATATCTACACCTACAGCTTCTCGACCCGCGAGGGTTACTTCGGTGTCCAGACAGCCCTCAAGATCCTGCAGGGACAACCGGTGGAATCCCACGTACGCGTT
>JBGOXY010000059.1:0-11443 GCA_041479415.1 Anaerolineae bacterium | reverse complement strand
TAGCAACGAGCGTGGCCGCGCAATAGCGTGCGATCATCAACCACGGCAATTATCCGTAACCTGACCACAATTGGGTTCTTATCTCGAGGTTTCTTGGAATCCTGTTGACTCGTGATCTGTCTTCGTGCTAGACTGAAATGACCAACCAAACGGTCGGTAGGGAGAGGCGGATGCAAAGAGAAGAGATTCTCGCGGCCGCCGCGCAGATATTCCGCGATAAGGGCTACCACGCCACCTCGATGCAGGACATCGCCGAGGCGGTCCATCTGCAAAAGGGCAGCCTCTACCACCACATACGCAGCAAGGAAGAAATCCTCGCCTCGCTCCTCGACCGCGCCCTGGACCTGCTCATCCTCAGCATGCAAGAAGTCATGGCCTCACCGCTCTCGGTGGAGGAGAAACTACGTTCCGCCATGCGCATGTACGCCGATAACATCGCCGTCCACAGCGACCTGGCGGCCGTGCTGTTGCTCGAGTATCGCAATCTCTCGCCTCGCCTGCGCGCGCGCCACATGGGCCGCCGCGATCGGTTCGAGGCGCTGTGGCGTGAACTCATTCGCCAGGGGATGCAGCAGGGCGTCTTCCGCACCTCCGACGAAAAACTCGTGGCGCTGGCCATCCTGGGCGTACAAAACTGGATGCTCACCTGGTACCGCGCCGAGGGGCCGCTCTCAGCCGCCGAACTCTCCAACCGCTTTGCTGATCTCTTTCTGAATGGTCTGCTGACACATGCAGCCAGTCATTGAACGGTTCGACCCGGCCGAAGGGATCCGCCTGTATCGGTTTGGAGTCCGCGCCTTCCCCGGTCTTGAATCCAAGGTGCATCTCGTTCTCGCGCCAGCGCTTTCGGTGCTGGTGGACACCGGCTCCGGATTCGGCGAAAGCGACGATGACCTGGAGGCAGGCTTAGAGCTCATCGCCTCGCAATTCGGAGAGGCGTGCCGTCCGCAGCAACTCACGCATATTCTGGTCAGCCACGGACACATCGATCATTTTGGCGGTATCTCGCACCTGAAAGAGAAATGCTCGGCGCACGTTGTCCTTCACGAGCTCGATTTGCCGGTTGTGACTCGCTATGCCGAGCGCCTGGAGATCACCGCCACCAAGCTAGAGGTGTTTCTCGAACGAGCCGGGGTCAAACCCGAAACCTCCGCCGGGCTGCTCGAGATGTATCGCATGACCAAGGCTCTGGTGCGCGGCGCGGCGGTGGATACCGTGGTGGAGGGCGGCCAAGGCGACCTCGGCCCGCTGCACCTCACGCACTACCCCGGACACTGCCCGGGCCTCATGACCGTGCGCGTTGGCGACATCCTGCTGACCTCCGACCTTGTCCTGCCGCGCACCTCACCCCACCAATCGCCGGAGGAACTCGCGCCGTACACCGGGCTCGATCACTATCTCGCCTCCCTGCACCGGCTGCGCCGCGAACCCGCGCCGCGCCTGGCCTTGGGCGGGCACGAGGAGCCGATGCCCGACGTGCGTGCGCGGATCATGGAAATCGAGCAACTGCATGCACAGCGGCTGACCCAGGTGGTCGAGTTCCTCGAACAGGAACACACCCTGAACGAGATCTCATTCGAACTCTTCGGACCCGTGCACGGCTACCACGTGTTGCTCGCATTGGAGGAGGCGGGCGCGCATACTGAGTTTCTGCTCCAGCGCGGATACGTTGACGTGATCAACGCCGGCGCGCTGGGCGAGAGCATAAGTGGGGCGGCGCGCTACCGGCGTTCGCCCACGCGAAGGTGGAGCGGGCTTCCAACTTCGCCCGAGCAGTAGGCCGACAGCCATCACCTGGCAGGCGTGACAAGGAGGCACTATGTACTCTTTCGAGCCGAGTGAAGAACAACGCATGCTCATCGACGCCATTCACAAGTTCGCCGCCAAGGATCTGCGCGAGGCGGCGCACGAGGCCGATGAGTCTGGCGCTTTCCCCGAGGCGCTGATTGGCAAGGGCTGGGAACTGGGTGTGGTGCAGGCCAGCATTCCGGAGAACCTGGGCGGGTTTGGTGAGCATTCCGCCGTGACGGGTGTGCTGGCGGGCGAGGAATTGGCCTGGGGCGACCTGGCCGGGGCTATGCACATCCTTGCCCCAGGGCTTCTGGCGTTCCCCGTGCTTGCGGCGGGCACCGACGAACAGAAGCAAAAGATCCTGCCGCCGCTGCTCGAGGGCGCTTATCGCGCGGCGACCGCCGCTTGGGTGGAACCCTTCTTCGATTTTGACCCGAGCGAACTGCGCACGACCGCCCGTAAGAAGGGTGACGCGTACATCCTCGACGGGCACAAGTGCTTTGTGCCCCTGGCCGATCGCGCAGAGCACCTGCTCGTGTTTGCCGCCTTCGATGGCCGCACCCAGGCCTTCATCGTGCCCCGCACCACCGCCGGCGTGACGGTGCTCGAGCGCGAAGGCAACCTCGGCCTGCGCGCCTTGCCAACCTTCGAGGTGAAGTTCGAAGGCTGCCCGTTGCCCGCCGCCGCGCGCCTAGGAGGTGAAGCCGGATTCGACCCGCTGCTCTTGCTCAACGTCACGCGCGTCGCTCTGGCGGGCATGGCCGTCGGGATGAGCCGAGCGGCGTTTGAATATGCTCTCGCCTATGCCAAGGACCGGGTGCAGTTTGGCGTGCCGATTGCCCAGAAGCAGGCGGTAGCCTTCATGCTGGCCGAGATGGCCACCGAGATCGATGCCACCCGCATGCTGGTCTGGGAGGCCGCCTGGACCCTCGACAAGGGTCTGGAGGCCACGCACGCCGCCGCGCTGGCGAAGACCGGCGCCGACGATATGACCATGATGGTCACCGACCGTGCGGTGCAGATCCTGGGCGGGCACGGTTACATCCGCGAACATCCGGTGGAGCTGTGGATGCGCAACGGTCGCGGCTTCCCGATGTTCACCGGGTTGGCGATGGTCTGAGAGCAGCTCAGCGCGCTTGCGCTGAAGGAGAGGATGCCATGATCGATTTCGAAATGCCTTCCCCGATTGCCAAGCAGCGAGTCATGCTGCAGACTGTGGCCGAGAACATGATGCGGCCGGTTTCGCGCCACATGGATGAGCACGAGCACGAGATCCCTTGGGATTACATCAACTTCATGCACGGAGCGATGCGCGCCACCTCGGCCGGATCGCTGGCCCCGCAGGAGAAGAAGCGCGAGGGGCCGCGCCTGGGCTACCAGATCCTGGCGAACATGATCGAGACCCTCTCCTGGGGTGACGCCGGGCTGTATCTGTGCACCCCGGGCGGCGGGCTGGGTGCCGCGGCGGTCGAGGCCACCGGCACGCCGGAACAAAAGGAACGCTTCCTCAAGCGCTTCCAAGAGGAGCTGCCGGTGCTTGGGTGCATGGCGATGACCGAGCCGCAAGCCGGGTCGGACACCTCGTCCATTCGTACCACGGCGGTGCGGGACGGCGACTTCTGGGTGCTCAACGGCGAAAAGATCTTCGTCACGGCGGGCCAGAAATCGCTGGTGGAGACCAAAGGTTTCGTCGTGGTGTGGGCCACCATCGATCCCTCGTCCGGGCGCGCGGGCATGCGCCCGTTCGTAGTTGAAGCGGGTACGCCGGGCGTGACCGTCACCAAACTCGAGCACAAGCTGGGCATCCGCGCCTCCGACACGGCCTCGGTCGTGCTGCAGGATTGCCGCATTCCATTCGGCAACATCCTGGGCAGCGCTGAAGTGGCTAAAGAAAAGTCCACCGAGACCGGCTTCAAGGGCGCCATGGCCACCTTCGACGCCACCCGGCCGCTGGTTTCGGCCTCGGCCATGGGCATTGCCCGAGCCACGGTCGAATTGGTTAAGGAGTTGCTGGCGCAGCAGGGCATAACCATCCGCTACCATCTGCCACGCCAGAAGCTGACCCATATCGAGCGCGAGGTAATCGATATGGAAGTCATGCTGCGCAGCGCCTGGCTGCTGGTGCTCAAGGCGGTGTGGATGGCCGACCAGCGCCTGCCCAACTCGTCGGAAGCCTCCATGTCGAAGGTCAAAGCCGGCGACGCGGTCACCAAGATCACCCAGCGCGCGGTGGAACTCTTGGGACCGGTCGCTTACTCACGCAAGCTGCTGCTCGAGAAGTGGTTCCGCGACGCCAAGATCAACGACATCTTCGAGGGAACCGGGCAGATCAACCGCCTGGTTGTCGCGCGGCGTATCCTGGGATATAGCAGCCGCGAGTTGCGCTAAGGGCGGGGCGCGGGCTTGCCCGCGCCTGCGCCATGCCCCCCATAGGGAGGGAGCAATGACCTATACCATTCGTCACGCGGCCGTCATCGGGGCCGGCACGATGGGCGCAGGGCTGGCCGCTCACCTGGCAGGTGCCGGGGTCACGGTCACTCTGCTCGATATCGTGCCGCCGAAGCTCACCCCCGAGGAAGAGAAGAAGGGCCTGACCCTGAAGGACCCGCAAGTGCGCGATCGCTTCGCGCGCACCGGGCTCGACCGGGCGCTTCAGTCGCGCCCCGCCAGCTTCTACATTCCCGATCTGGCAAACCGCATCCGTGTCGGGAACCTCGAGGACGATTTCGACCTGCTCAAGGAGGCGGACTGGATCCTGGAGGCCATCGTCGAGGATCTGAAGATCAAACAGGCTCTGATGGCCCGCCTGGAGACGGTGCGCAAACCGAAGACCATCGTCAGCACGAACACCTCCGGCATCCCGGTTTCGCAGATTGCCCAGGGTCGCTCGGAGGCGTTCCGGCGGCACTTCCTCGGCACGCACTTCTTCAACCCGCCGCGCTATCTGCCGCTCTTGGAGATCATCCCCACCGGTGACACGGCCTCGGAAGTGATCGAGTTCATGCGCGCCTACGGGACCCGCGCGCTGGGGAAGGGCGTGGTGATCGCGAAGGATACGCCCAACTTCATCGCCAACCGCGTCGGGACGATCGGCGGCATCTTCCTCATCGATTATGCATTGCGCCATGGTTACACCATCGATGAAGTCGATGCACTCACCGGCCCGCTGGTGGGCCACCCCAAGACGGGCACCTTCCGCCTGTTCGACCTGGTCGGCATCGACGTGCTGTATCACGTCCTGCGCAATCTGTATCCGGCCGTACCCAATGATGAACAGCGCGATTTGATGGTCTCCCCGCTGGTGATGGACCTCTTTAAGAAGATGGTCGACAATAACTGGCTGGGCGGGAAGACCAACCAGGGCTTCTACAAAGAGGTGCGCGTCGAAGGCAAGAAGGACTTCTGGACCCTCAACCTCAAGACGATGGATTACGAGGCGTCCAGCAAGCCACGTTTCGAATCGGTCGGCAAAGCCCGCGAGATCCAACCCCTGGGCGAGCGCCTCAAAGCGCTGTTGGCTGAGAACGACCGCGCGGCCGAGCTGCTGCGCCAGGTGACCTACCATGGGCTGGCCTACGCCTCGAATCGCATCCCGGAGATTGCGGACGACTTGATGGCCGTCGACCTGGCCCTCAAGTGGGGTTTCATGCATGAGGCCGGCCCCTTCGAAACCTGGGATGCGCTGGGCGTGGCCGAGACGGTGGAGAAAATGGAAGCGGCGGGCCACAAGCCGGCGCCGTGGGTGCGCGAGATGCTGGCCGCCGGCTGCCCCACTTTCTATCAGTCGGAGGCGGGTGAAGCGGTCGCCGTCTATAGCCTCGCCAAGCGAGGCTACCAGCGCATTGTTGCGGACCCAGGCCTCCTGCGCCTGGCGCCGCGCAAGAAGGGCGGGGGCGTGATCGAAGAGAACGCCGGGGCCTCGCTGGTGGATATCGGCGACGGCGTGGCCTGTCTGGAATTCCATACCAAGATGAATGCGCTGGACACCGACATCTGGGATCTGATGCAGCGCACGCTCGACCGCCTGGATGCGGGCGAATTCGAAGGTCTGGTCATCGGTAATGAAGGCGACAACTTCTGCGCGGGGGCCAACATCTTCCTGGTGGCGGTCGGGGCGCAGAACAAGGAATGGGAGCAGCTGGAGAAGGCCATCCGCGGCTTCCAGCTGATCAATCAACGCATTCGCTACTCGACGCGGCCAGTCGCCGTGGCCGTGGCCGGCATGGCACTGGGCGGTGGCTGCGAGATGACGATGGCCTGTCCGAACGCGCTGGCGGCGGCCGAGAGTTATATCGGTCTGGTGGAGGTGGGCGTCGGGCTCATCCCGGCCGGCGGCGGCTGCAAGGAAATGGTGCGGCGCATCCTTTCGCCCGCCATGCGCACCAAGGGCTCCGATCCGCTGGTTTCGCTGCAGCGCATCTTCGAAATGGTCGGCCAGGCCAAGGTGGCGACGAGCGCCGAGGAGGCCCGCGCCTTCGGGTTCCTCTCGCCGGGCGATCGCATGGTGATGAATCGATCGCACCTGCTGGCCGAAGCCAAGCGCGAGGTGCTCTATCGTGCGCTGGAAGGCTATCGGCCGCCCGTCCCGCTCAAGTTGTACGCGGCGGGGCGCGACTCGCTCTCGGGCATGCAGGTGGGCGTGTTCATGTTCAAGGAGAGCGGGTTCATCAGTGAACACGACGCGCTCATCGGAAACCACCTGGCCAACATCCTGTGCGGCGGGCCGCTCAGCCAGCCGGCCTGGGTGGATGAGCAGTACTTCCTCGACCTGGAATGCGAGGCCTTCCTCTCGCTGTGCGGGGAAGCCAAGACCCAGGAGCGCATCTGGCACATGCTGAAAACGGGCAAGCCGCTGCGCAACTAGCAAATTCCCTGCCGTCTGGAGGCTGCCGGCGCAGGCCGACGGCTCCGGCGGAGGGTGGAGGTGAGCGATGCCTGCAACGAAAGGAAGTGCCGCAACCCCCAAGCGCGCGACGCGCGCACCCGCGGCGACAGCGCGTAAAGCTGCACCGCGCGCGAGCGGCCCGGCCGTGCGAGTCTCGGGCGCGGGGGGACGCGAGGCGGTCATCGTGGCCGCCGTGCGCACGGCCGTGGGGCGCGCCGGGCGCGGCTCGCTGCGCAGCGTGCGGCCGGACGAAATGGCGGCCGCGGTCATCCGTGAAGCGCTGCGACGAGCAGCGCCGCTGGATCCCTTGGAGATTGATGATGTGCTCATTGGCTGCGCCTTCCCGGAAGGCGAACAGGGCCTGAATATCGGGCGGCTGGCCGCACTCCGGGCGGGGCTGCCCATCGAAGTCCCGGGCGCCACGGTCAACCGCTTCTGCTCCTCAGGGATGCAGACGATTGCCATGGGCGCGCAGGCCATTCTCTCGGGACTGGCGGAGGTGGTCATCGCCGGCGGATGCGAATCGATGTCGATGGTGCCGATGACCGGCAACAAGTTCAGCCCCAACCCCGAATTCGCGGCCGAGTGGCCCGGGGTCTACCTCAACATGGGCCTCACCGCCGAACGTGTCTCGAAGGAGTACAAGATCTCGCGAGAAGATCAGGACGGCATGGCGCTGCGCAGCCACCAGCGCGCGGCGGCGGCACAGGATGCCGGCCGCTTCGTCGAGGAGATCATCCCGCTCAAGGTGAACCTGGTCGAAGTGGGCGAGGACGGCAAGCGCAGTGAGCGCAGCTTCACCTTCGAAGCCGACGAGGGCCCGCGTCGCGATACGACGCTGGAGGCGCTGGGCAAGCTCAAGCCGGCTTTCCTGCAGGGGGGGACGGTCACCGCAGGCAACTCGTCGCAGATGTCGGACGGAGCTGCGGCGGTGGTGGTGATGGAAGCCCGCAAAGCCAAGGCGCTGGGTCTCGAACCGCTGGCGCGCTTCGTATCATTCGCCGTGCGGGGGGTGCCGCCCGAATTGATGGGCATCGGACCGATCGCGGCCGTGCCCCTGGCGCTCAAGAAGGCCGGCTTGAAGATCGCCGACATCGACGTGATCGAGCTCAACGAAGCGTTCGCCGCGCAAGGCTTGGCGGTCATACGCACGCTGGGCATGGATCCGCAGAAAGCCAACCCCAATGGCGGCGCGATCGCCTTGGGCCACCCGCTGGGCTGCACGGGCGCTAAGCTGACCACGCAGATCGTGTACGAAATGAAGCGGCGCAAGCTGCGCTACGGGCTGGTGACGATGTGTATCGGCGGCGGAATGGGCGCGGCGGGCGTGTTTGAAAACCTGACCCTCTAGTGCAGGCTTACATTACAAGGAGGCAGCATGGCAGACCTAACCGCGAAACAGATCATCGAAGGCATGGCAGCCAACTTCCTGCCGGACAAGGCCACCGGCGTTGCGGCCGTGGTGCAGTTGAATCTGACCGGCGCGGGCGGTGGCAACTACAACCTGACCCTCGGCGACGGCAAGTGCACGATGGCTGAAGGCACGGCGCCCACGCCGCGCCTGACCCTGACCTCGAGCGTCGAGGACTTCGCCGGCATTGTCACCGGCAAGCTGGACGGCATGGCCGCCTTTTCGCAAGGCAAGCTCAAGCTGGCGGGCGATCTCGGGCTCTCGATGAAGTTGATGAGCTTCTTCAAGCGCCCGTGAGACCTCCTTGGGAGAGGGGGTTCGCGCACCCGGCCGCAAGGCCGGGTGCTGCGTTTTCGGCCGCCCGCGGCAATCGGCTGCGCCCAACCTCGCGATACAATCGTGGTTATGGACGTCCAACCCACACCGCCTTCCCTTCGTGCCGGAGTCGTGGCTTTGCTCGGCCGGCCCAACGTGGGCAAATCCACGTTGCTCAACCACCTTCTCGGGCAGAAGATCGCTGCGGTCTCACCACGGCTGCAGACCACCCGCAGGCGCCAGCGCGGCATCCTCAGCTTGCCGGAGGGCCAAATCGTCTTCGTGGATACGCCCGGCGTGCACCAGCCGCGCACTCGGCTGGGCGAGGGTATGGTGCGGGCCGCCCGCCTGGCGCTCGCCGGAGCGGATGCGCTGCTGGTGGTGGCAGAGGCCGTCCACCCGCCGGGCGAGGAGGACCGTCTGGTTTCGGCCTGGGTCGGGGAGAGCGGGCCGGACAAACGGGTCGTGCTGGCACTCAACAAGATCGATTTGGTGCCTAACGCGGCGCGCGAGGCCTCACGCCAGGCCTATCAGGCATTGTTCCCCATGGCGGTCATTCAGGCGACCTCGGCGGCCACCGGCGAGGGATGCCCTGATCTCGTGCGCGTGCTGCTTGCGGCGTTGCCGGAGGGCGCGCCGCTCTATGCCGAGGACGACCTCACCGACCTGAGCGAACGGGATATTGCCGCGGAGCTCATCCGCGAGGCGGCGCTCCTGCACCTGCGCGAGGAAGTTCCGCACGGCGTGGCGGTGCGCATTGACGAGTACAACGAACGCCCGGATGGCTCGGCCTATATCGAGGCGACCATCGTGGTGGAGAAAGAATCGCACAAGGGAATCGTGATCGGGCGGCGCGGGGGGATGCTGCGCGCTCTCGGCACCACGGCGCGCGGGGAGATCGAATCGATGAGCGGGCGGCGGGTCTTCCTGCGGCTGCGGGTCAAGGTGCAGCCGGGCTGGCGCGACGACGAACGGGCACTGCGCGGTTTGGGTTACGACGTGCGCGGGTGAGCTTCGGCCGGCGGGGGTCAGGGGTGGGGTTCGGCCTCGAGCATGAGCGTGAAAGGACCGTCGTTCTCCAACTCCACGGCCATGTGCGCCCCGAACTGGCCAAGCTGAGTGGGGATGCCTCGCGCGGCCAAGACCTCGGCGAATCGGCGAACAAGCGGCTCGGCCGCCTCTGGCGCGGCCGCCCGGGTGAATGACGGCCGCCGGCCCTTGCGCGTATCGGCGTAAAGCGTGAATTGGGATACGACCAACGCCTGTGCACCCACCTCGCCTGCGGCGAGGTTTGTCTTTCCCTGCGAGTCCTCAAACAAGCGGAGTTCGGCGCACTTCTCGGCCAGCGCGGAGGCCTCGGCCTGACTGTCGCCCTGTCCAACCCCCACCAGGATGAGCATCCCACCCTGGATGGCCGCCAGGGTTGTGCCATCCACCGACACGCGGGCGTAACGGACGCGCTGCAGAACAACACGCATGAGGGTTTGCCGCCTAGGGCAGCCCGAGGGCCTCGTGCACTTCGCGCATCGTCTCGTCGGCGATGCGCCGCGCGCGCTCGGCGCCGTCGCCCAGCACATCCCACACATGCTGCGGATTGCTGGCCAACGCGGCACGGCGCTCGCGGAACGGGGCCAGATGCTGGTTGATGCCCTCCGCCAGGCGCCGCTTGCAGTCGACGCAGCCCAGTGCGGCACTGCGGCAGTCGCGTTCAATCTCGTCCACTTCTGCGGCTGGCGTGAAGGTGTGGTGCAGCGCAAACACATTGCACACCTCGGGGCGGCCGGGAATGTTCCGGTGCGTTCGCTGCGGGTCGGTGACCATAGTCATCACCCGGCGCACGGTCTCCTCGGCAGTGAGCGCCAGTTCGATGTGATTGTCCAGGCTCTTGCTCATCTTCTGCTGGCCATCGGTGCCGAGCACCTTGGGGTAGTCGGTGGTCTTCATCTGCGGCTCGACCAGCACCGCTTTGCCAACGCGGTAGTTGAACGAGCGGATCACCTCGCGCGCGAATTCGAGATGGCTTTCCTGGTCGATACCGACCGGGACCACGTCCGACTTGTAGAGGGCAATATCGGCGGTCATCAACACCGGGTAGCCCACCAGCCCATAGTTGATGTTGTGGGGATGCATGCGCGCTTTCTCTTTGAAGGTGGGCAGGTCGGTGAGCTTCCCCAGCGGCGTGAACATCGAGAGGATAGTGTGCAATTCGGTGACCTGAGGCACGTGGCTCTGGACGAAAACGATTGTCTCCTCCGGACGAATGCCCGCCGCCAGCCAGTCCAATACCATTTCGGCGGTGTTGGCGCGCAATTCGCCGAACTGGTCGAGCGTGGTGAGCGCGTGCAGGTCGACGATGCAGTAGACGCAGTGATACTCCTCCTGCAAGGCGACGTAATTGCGGATGGCGCCCAGGTAGTTCCCCAGGTGCTGGCGGCCGGTGGGCCGGGCGCCAGAAAAGACACGACCCTTCTTGGTCACTTGAGCCTCGCGATGTGAGAGGTGGCGGCGCGCAGGCTGCCGGTCAGCGGCGCTTGATCCGCCGGGCGACAAGCTTCTCTATTTCACCGGGTTCGGCGTGACGCCCGGTGCGCATCTTCGAGTAGAGCAGCTCGCCCTCCACGCTGACTTCAAACCGACCGCCATCGGATGGGACCAGGCGCACGCTGGCCAGATCGGCTTCGAAGTTCTTGAGCAATTCCACCGTCAGACTGACGGCGCGGTCGGTGTAGTGTCAAACGGCGCAGTAGACGATCTCAACGTTGACCATGGTCAGCTCCGAGACACAGACTGACCGCGAGTATATCACGCAGGGGTATGGCAATCGCGCGGCCGAACCAACCCGACCGAGGGGGGGATCACGATACGGATCGGCGCGCCAAGGCGGGCGGTGCACGGGATATCGTCACGTGGTCAAACCCAGATACCCTCATTCGATGCGTCGCAGCCGTATCCGCAGGTTGGGCATCGGAACCGGGCGCGCACCGCAAAAGGCCCCTGCCGGATGGTGATCGGCAGGGGCCTTTACATGCTGGGCGGCCCAT
>JBGOXY010000058.1:0-11613 GCA_041479415.1 Anaerolineae bacterium | reverse complement strand
TCGGAGCGTCAGGATCGCCGTCATCGTTTGCGATCAGATCACCCGGTCGCATCCCGCCGCCCTCCTTTGGGAGGGCGGCGCGAGAGGTGCATTGCGATTGTACCATCCGTGAGCGAGCCGGCGCATGCTCACGGCACGCGGGATGGCGACGCCGAGGGGCAGAAGCGGCGAGGCGCTGTGCTACAATCGTTCGCAATTGCCCGGCGTGAGAGACGGCGCATGCGGGCCGAAGGGATCCTCCGATGATGGACACGACACCCCGCCGCGGGCTGTACTTCGAAGAATTCACCGTGGGGCACAAGATCACGACGGCCGCGCGCACCATCGGCGAAGCCGACGTCGCCGCATTTGCCGGGCTCTCGGGTGACTTCAATCAGATCCACACAGACGCCGAGTACGCCCGCCGCACGCCATTTGGGCAGCGCGTGGCACACGGCATGCTCAGCATGGCGGTGGTCTCCGGCCTGGCGGTCCAAACGGGCTTCATGGCCGGAACGGTGATTGCCTTTCGCGAGATCGGCGAATGGAAATTCAGCCGGCCGGTCTTCTTGGGCGATACGATCCACGCCGTGCTCGAGGTGATCGCCACCAAACCCTTGGCGCGGCTTGGCGGCGGGGCGGTGGAGATCCAGGTCAGCGTCTTCAATCAGAAAGATGATGTTGTGATGAGCGGGCGCTGGACCGTCCTCATTCAGAGCCGCCCGGCCACGTGAGCGCATGAGCGAATCCCCTGCCGAGCGCTTTCGGCGACTGGCCGCGCAAGCCCCAACCTCGGAGGTTGCCTCCGGCACCACCCAGGCCGTTCCCCATTCCGAGGCGGAGCAGGCTGAGGCGCCGGCCGGGCCCGAGCTCGAAGAGCCCGATAGCACTCAACCCTCTCCCTCCGCGCCGACCGAACTGATCGAGCCGACTCCCGAGGCCAAGGCCGCCGTGCTGCGGCCAGCCGCGATTCGCCCGATTAAGATGAAGAAGCTGCGCCCACCTCGCCCGCCACGCGCGCGCGGACGCGGATGCGGCGGCTGCCTGGTGCGCGGGCTCCTGGCCGCAGCCTTCTTCGGCACTGTGCTGCTCTTCGCGGCAGCCGCCTACGGCCTGTACAAGTACTACGAGATTGCCGCCACCTTGCCCTCGGTGGAGAACCTGACCGAGCGCGCCTCGCAATTCGAGACCACACGCATCTACGACCGGGATGGCAATCCGCTGTATGAGATTCTCGATCCGAACGCGGGCCGGCGCACCTACGTCCCGCTCAACCGCATGTCGCCTTATCTGATCGCTGCCACCGTGGCGACCGAAGACAAGAGCTACTACTCGCACCCCGGGTTCGACCCGAGGGCCATCGTGCGCGCTTTCCTACAGAATTACCAGGCGGGTGGCATCGCCTCCGGTGCCTCAACCATCACTCAGCAGCTCGCCCGCCTTCTGCTCTTTACCTCCGACGAACGCACGCAGCGCAGTTACATGCGCAAAGTGCGCGAGGCCCTGCTGGCGGTGGAACTCACCCGGCGCTACTCGAAAGACGTCGTCCTTGAGCTGTATATCAACGAGATCTACTACGGCAACCTCTCCTACGGTATTGAAGCGGCGGCCCAAACGTATTTCCACACCTCGGCCCAGTCGTTGACGCTGGCCCAGGCTTCGTTCCTGGCCGGGCTGCCGCAGGCCCCTTCGGTGTACGACATCTACGCCAATCGCGAGGCCACGCTCGAACGCCAACGCCAGGTTCTAGTGCTGATGGTGCAGGCCAGCCAGGAGATGGGCTGCTTCGTGATCAGCGGGGCCAGCACCCCGCTATGCATCACGCCGGAGGATGCGACCGCCGCCGCGCTCGAGACGGAGAACTTCGAATTCGTCGCGCCCTCGGTGCCGATGGAATTCCCGCACTGGGTGGGTTACGTCCGCCAATTGCTGGAGGCGGAGTACGATCCGCAGGTCATCTACCGCGCCGGCTTCCAGGTGTACACCACTCTCGATCCACGCCTGCAGGTCGCCGCGCAGGAGATCGTGCGCAATCAGGTGCAGGCCTTGGCCGACCGTTCGATCACGGGCGGTGCGCTGGTCGCCATTCGCCCAGCCACGGGCGAAATCCTGGCCATGGTCGGCTCGCCGGACTTCTACCAGGGGCCGGCCGGCCAAGTGAATATGGCCATTCGTCCCCGCCAGCCCGGGTCGTCGATCAAGCCGCTGACCTACGTGGCCGCGTTTGAGAAGGGCTGGACGCCGGCCACCATCATCTGGGACGTGCCGTCCGAGTTCCCGCCCTCGGGCAACCCGGGCGACCCGCGCCCGCCCTACAAACCGGTCAACTATGATGACCGCTTCCACGGGCCGCAGTCGGTGCGCTCGGCGCTAGCCAACTCGTTCAACGTGCCGGCAGTGAAGACGCTCGATTTTGTGCGCATCTATGACGACCCGGCCACGCCGCTGGAAGAGGGGCTGATCGCATTCGCCAAGCGGCTGGGGGTCACGTCGCTCAACCGGGATGACTTCGGCCTGGCCCTCACCCTGGGCGGAGGCGAGGTGAGCCCGCTCGACATGACGGCCGCCTTCGCTGTTTTCGCCAACGGCGGGCGGCGCGTGCCTCCGGTGGCCATCACGCGCATCCTCACCTACGACGGCCACCTGGTGTACGAATACCAGGCCCCGGCCGGCGAGCAAGTGGTGCGACCCGAACACGCCTTTCTTATCTCGTCCATCCTTTCCGACAACGCGGCGCGCACGCCGATGTTCGGCGCGAGCTCGGTGCTCAACCTGCCCTTCCAGGTGGCGGCGAAGACCGGGACGACCAACGACTTCCGCGACAACTGGACCCTGGGCTACACACCCGACCTTTCGGTGGGCGTGTGGGTGGGCAACCCCGACAATACGGCGATGCAGGGCACCACCGGCCTGACCGGCGCGGCGCCCATTTGGGCCGAGTTTATGAACGCCGCGATGCAGCAACTCAAAGGCGGGCAGCCCTCCGGTTTCGTCCCGCCGGCGGGCGTGGTGCAGCGCGAAGTGTGCGCCACCTCCGGCGCCGTACCGAGCGAGCACTGCAAAGACGTGCGCTTCGAGTATTTCGCCGCCGACCAGCCGCCGCTGCCGAAGGAACAGGACCTGTGGCGCGAAGTGTGGATCGACACCTATACCGGCCTGCGCGGGTCGGCGGCCTGTTCCGACTTCCTCGAAAAGAAGCTGACCATGGCGGTGAGTGACCCGTGGGCGCGCAAGTGGCTGCGCGAAGACGACAAGGGTCGGCGCTGGGCGGAGGATGCCGGCTTCAAAGAAGACGAGTTGGTCTTCTACCCCGATGAGGAATGCCGGGCCGACAGCCCACGGCCGATTCTCGCCCTCAGTTCGCCGGATGAGGGCCAGGTGATCAGCGCCGGCTCTTTGCGCATCGAAGGTAAAGCGGCCGCCACGCGCGACTTCGATCACTGGCGGCTGGAGTACGGGCAGGGATCGGACCCCGAGGATTGGACGCGCATTAGCGAATCCTCATCGCCGGTGACCTCCACCGAGCGCCTGGCCGAGTGGAACACGCTGGACGCGCCGGACGGCACACTCACCCTGCGCCTCACCGTGTACTCGACTCACGACAACGGAAAGGCCGAGGTGCGCCGGCACATTACGCTGCACAAGCCGACGCCCACCCCGCTGCCTACCGCCACGCCCACCGCCACCGAGACGCCGACGCCCACCTGGACACCCAGTCCGACGGCCACCGAGACGCCCATCCCCACTGATACCGAAACACCCACGCCCACCCCAACCCCCAGCGAGACGCCCTCCCCGCTGCCCCCGACGCCGCAGCCTGTGCTCATGGCAATGCCGGTGGCGGGCGCTCCGCATTCCGGCTCGCCCGTCTGGAGGCGTGAGGCATCCCTGTTCGAGGACACCGTGGCCGAAAGTTATTCGACACACACCCAGGATCGAGCCAACCGCGGCAAGAACCTCGTCGCGCTCAGTTCGGTCCTGGCCGCCGTCGGTCTCGCCGGCACAAAGCGCCAGGGCGCGGGTTGAGCCGCTGGCCCGCGGCACGCGTTACACTTCGCGCGCCGGGAGTCTCCGGCGCGACAACTGTTGCAGCACGAGGTAAGGATGGATAGCACTGCACGCGAGAAGCGAACCCGCAGCGCGGTCAATATCGGGTTGGGCGCGAATATCCTGCTCGCCGCGCTGAAGACCACGGTTGGAATCCTGGGCCACAGCCCGGCGCTCCTGGCCGACGGGGTCAATTCGACCTCCGACGTGGCCTACTACATCGTGGTCAGCGTCTTCATGAACCTCTCGCACCAGCCGGCCGATCCTGAGCACCCTTTCGGGCACCGCCAGCTCGAGAGCATCGCCGCCCTCCTGGTGGGCGCCTTCGTCATGGTGACCGGCATCGCCATCTTCTGGGATGCGGTCAACCGCGTGTTCGATCAATGGACCGGCGTGGCAACGTACACGGGGGCAGCCACCATTGCGCTCTACATCGCGCTGTTCACCGTGCTGCTCAAGATCGGTCTGACCATTTTCACCCAGCGCATTGGGCGGCAGGTTGCCAACCCGGCCGTCGAAGCGCTGGCCTACGACCATCGCAACGACATCCTGGCCGCCTCGGCCGCGGCGGTCGGCATCTTCCTCGGGCGCGCCGGCCTGCCGTGGGTCGACCCGTTGGCCGGAGCGTTGGTCTCGCTGGTCATCTTCCGCACGGGGGTGCAAATCGTGCGCGGCTCATCGGGCGAGCTCATGGATGTGGCGCCCAGCGGGACGCTGTTGCAAGAGGTGCGCGCCGCACTGGCCGAGGTGCCCGACGTGCGCCAGATGGAGGATCTCACCACTCACCGCTTCGGGCCGTACCTCGTGCTCAACCTGACGATCGGAGTGGACGGGTCACTGAGCGTGGCCGAGGGCGACCGCATCGCCTCGCAGGTCGAGCATCGCCTGTACGAACGCATCGAATTCGTGATGCGCGTGAACATTCACTATCATCCGGTAGTCCCGGCGGCCGCCGCGGCCGTTGCGCCGCGCTGAGCGGCGCGACCCGCACGGCCGGTCGCCGTATACCGAGTGACACTCGCGGCGGGGGAACTCGCCCATTGCCTTAAGGAGGAGACACCATGAACATCGGCAGTTTGTTATCCGGCATTGCTGTTCTCGCTTGGCTTGGCGCCGGCGCGGCGCTTGTGCTGACCCTCACCCGCGCGGCGCGCGGCCAGGCGCTGCGCAACGGCGGCATCATCATTCTGGCCGCCGTGCTCATCGCAGTGTTGGCCACCTCGGTCAGCGCGGGGCTGGTATTCCTCCAGCCCGAGGAGCGGGGTGTGGTCATCTCCGCACTCCAGGCGGGCGGCGTGCGCCAGGCCACGCTCGAGCCCGGGCTGCACTGGATCCTGCCCTTTGCCGAGTACGTCATCCGCTACCCGATCTCCAAACAGACCTACACCATGTCGATCGCGACCACCGAAGGCCAGCGCGTCGGGGACGATTCAGTTGCAGCGCGCACGGCCGATGGCCAGGAGATCTTCGTCGATGCCTCGGTCATCTATTCCGTGGACCCGGCGCGCGTGATCAGCGTGCACATCGCCTGGCAAGGGCGCTACGCCGAGGAATTGGTCCGGCCTCAATCGCGCGGCATCATCCGCGACGTGGTCTCGCAGTACGGGGTGGATGCGATCGTCTCGGCCAAGCGCGAGGAAATGAGCTCGCGCATTTCCGAAACCTTGCGTACCAAACTGGCCGAAAACGGCATCCTGATGGACGCGTTCATCCTGCGCAACATCACCTTCTCGCAGGAGTACGCCGCCTCGGTGGAACAGAAGCAGATCGCCGAGCAGCTCGCCAAGCAGGCGGCCTTCGTGGTTGAGCAAAGGCACCAGGAGGCCGAGCAGGCGCGTCAGACGGCGCAAGGTTCGGCCGACGCGGTGGTGATCGCCGCCAAGGGCGAAGCCGAGGCGCGGCTGATCAACGCCCGGGCCGAGGCCCAGGCGCTAGAGCTCATCGCTGCGGCGCTGGCCGGCAACCCGGACCTTATCACCTATCAGTACGTCATCCGCCTCTCGCCGACCATCACCACCATGCTCGTGCCGACCACAAACCCCTTCATCCTCCCGCTGCCGGGCGTGAACCCGCAGCCGTAAGCTGGCACTGACTAAGGCAGGGGCGCCTGTGGGCGCCCCTGCCGCGTTTGTACCTCAGCCGGTCTTCCACCTCAAACCGAACTCAACGTCTTGCTGCTCGCGCGAGCCAATCTCCGGCGCCTCGCCGGCCCATCTAGAAGAAGGCATAGCACGCCTTATGCTTGCCCGCGTGCGCGCGGTCTGCGCACGGGTTGTCGCGCGCGGACGACTGTGAGCGCGTTGGCGGATGTGGCTCGCGGACTGCGCCGGACTACGGGGCGTCGCGCCGCATCTTCTCCATTTGCCGCGGCGTCAGAAACGCGTTGTGCCCCTGGGCAGCGAGATCTTTCCTTTGCACGCTGATCGCCACTTTCTCACCAAACTCCTCGCGGCCAGTGAGAACCTGGAAGACGGCCGCGGCCACTGCGAAGAAGGCAATTCCGCTGCACGCGAAGATGTTGGCCGTGTTGTGCTCCTGCGCAGAGCCGACGGCGCCGACGACGAACAGTGTTGCGACCAGGAGCATGCCTGTCATGTAGAGCGCTTTGCGCCGGCGGACGCACACATCGCAGATCCACGCCGCGCCTTGGCCGGCGATCTTGTAGGGCGTGGAGGTCACCTTCTGCATCTTGTCGAAGTCTCTGTACGTCGTGGATGAGCCTTTGGTGCCGTAGAAGAAGCGGTACTCGCGGCCGGTCGGCCGCTCGAGGTGGCACTTGGCGCAGATCATGGCTCCCTCCGCAGGGGAAGCCGCCTCGTGGCCGAGGCAGCGATGAGCCACCCGCGGATCTTGCGTGACGAGCGGGATGGCTGGGGCAACGGCTATTCGATACTACAACGGATCAGCGTGGATGGATAGCGCGGCGCGCTCAGCAATGCGGATGGGCGCAATGCGCGCGGAACATCCAGACACGCGGCTTGCGTGGGGCAGCTTGCTGAATACAATACCTGGCAAGGGGGAAAGCCTCGATCGATGTGGTCAGGGGCAGTGACTGCCCCCGCCGTCCACAGTGCAAAGGGGAACCTCAGCGCCACAAAACCGTACGGCCTACCTGCCGAATCGAGATAGCCAGGAATGCCTATTGCGGCATTCCTGATTTGCCGATGGCAAGTAGGAAGTGAGCTATGTGTCATGCCTCTGGAATAGCATTGGCAGTGGGGGCAGACACACCGCCAGGATGATGTGTGCCAGCGCTTCCCGTAGGCAAGCCTCGGAGTGTGCCTGATGAGTGCGGCTGGCGAGTTACGTCCGTCTGATGCCAAGTCGGACGCCAGCATGCACACACGCATGCAGACTGTGGCCGCGATGATTTGCCGCAACGAGGCCGAGATCATGCGATTGGTTGTGACCCCGCGCGAGAAATTCCTCCACAGCTTAGCGTGGGATTCTGCGTTCAAACGTGTGATCTGGCGCTCTGCCTGGTCAGCAAGTCCTAAGCCAAGCGTAGAAGGCTGAATGCTAAGGCCAAGCACTAGTAAGAACCTGTTCTTCTGGAGGTAATACTATGTGGAAAGCTGGCACGATCATTGGAATCGCCGCCTTTGTGTTGGCGTTTGCCACGTCCGCGGGTATATCGCCGCTCTGCGGTCTATTATGCATTTCGCCAATAGCGGGGGTTGTCGCCGGTTACCTGGCCGGTGTGTTTGACAAGCCTGTTACTGGCGGAGGCGGGGCCAAATGTGGGGTGATTGGCGGCGCAATCGCCGGCGTGGGCGCGTTCCTTGGCCAGGCTCTGGCGGGTGTGGTCAATGCGTTGTTTGCTCCGCAGATAGCGCAGTTTGTAGGGAGGACTTTTGACCTGCCCGCAGATGTGAACACCACCCGCATAATCGCGTTCGGCTGGGGGCTGTGCGGCGGCCTGGTTGACATTGTCATCATGGCAGGGCTGGGCACATTGGGCGGCTACTTGTGGTACCAGTTCGTCAGATCCAAGGCCGCTCCCGCTGCGCCGCCCCCCAACCCAACAATGTGACCTGCTTAGCAATCTACCTGACATCATCATAGGTTTCCTGCCCGCGACGGCGGGCAGCCTTCCTCGCGGCGGTCCTTCGACCCTCAGATGATACGGAGAGCCATGACCCTCATCTCCATCCTCTGCCTCAGTGCGTTTGGCATCCTGGTCGTCACCGTTGTCGGCTGGCGCGTGCTCGCTCGTCGGCTCTCCTTGCCGTGTCCTACTTCGCTGATCTGGCTCTTAGAGAATCGCGCCATGGAGAGCGTGGCTGGCAGCACCGTCATCATTGAGAGGGCAAGAGTCGCCAGGGGAATGCGAGTGCTTGATGCGGGGTGCGGCCCTGGCCGAGTGACGATTCCGCTGGCGAAGCACGTCGGCCCACAGGGGCAAGTGGTCGCCTTGGATATACAGCCCGGGATGCTCGCGCGCCTTGCTGAGCGCCTTGTCGAGCATGGAGTAACAAACGTTAGCACAATGCATGGGGGCTTGGGAGAAGGAGTGCTCGGCACGGCGCAGTTTGATCGAGCGATCATGGTCACCGTGCTGGGAGAGATACCCGATCGGGTAGCCGCGCTGAGGGAGATCTATGCTGCCCTGAAGCCAGGTGGCCTGCTTTCCATCACAGAGGTCCTTCCCGACCCGCACTACCAGAGCCGGAGAGCGGTCCGACGCATGGCCGAGGAAGCGGGCTTCAAGGTTGAGGAAGCTTACTCCGGGCGGCGATCTTTCACGATGAATCTGATCCGCCCCGGTGGCGCCTAAGAACTTGCCGCCCGCCCAGGCCTACCGCTCCAGCCTGCTCTGGATTACTTAGTCAGGGGGCAGGCAGGCCGCGAGCCCGGGAGGCTGTTGGCCTGCCGAACGACCTCCGCTCGTGTGTCTGCCAAGGAAGTGCGACTTCAGCCCTCGGTCAACGAGTCCTGCGGGCATCGCCGCTCCAAACTCGGCGTGACTCGGCCGCTGCATCTGTGGGAGAGGAGAACCAAACCCGACCATGACCAGACTGATACAAGGGATCAAGAAGGACCTGCGTTTTGTCGGGTCGCACACCCTGCAGCCAGCATGGTACAAGTTGCTCAAGGTCTTCATCCTCTTGGGTTTCCTGCTTGGCTACTGGTACTTCTTCGGACTCAAGCGAACCGCAGTATTCCTGGCAGCCTTTCTCCTCCTGAGCTTGCTTGTTCATCTTCTCTACCGCTGGAAAACGCATGAGTGGAAGCGAAGCTGGCTTGACTTCGTTGTCGGCGAGCAGGATGGCGAGGTGAAGCCGCGGAGCATAGGACTCTTCTATTACTCGGCAATCGCCCTGAATGCAGCCCTTTCAGTGGTCGCCTCCCTACTGCTGGCATAGACGCTGCGAGGTTGCCGTCCGCCTTACCTCTCCCTTAGGGATAGATGGACCGAACACAAATGGCAGTCCGCCGACAGCGGCGGCCCATCTGCTCGGTGCCCGCGCCATGAGCGGCTGGGAATGGCCGTCTACCCTGGAGCCAGGTTGTGATAGCCTCTCGGCTCATGTTACGGTCCCATCACGGCGTTCGTTGAGAAGGAGCGACCCATGGCCGAGCTAAAGACCAAGCGCAACAACCAAAGCGTCAAGGGCTTTCTCAATGGCATCCCCGATGAGCGCAAACGCCGCGATGCCTTCGCGATACTGGCCCTCATGCAAGAGGTGACCAAGGCCAAGCCCCAAATGTGGGGCAGCAGCATAGTGGGCTTCGGATCCTACCATTACAGGTATGCCAGTGGCCACGAGGGGGATATGCCCATCATCGGCTTTTCGCCGCGCAAACAGAACCTGACGCTTTACATCATGCGCAGTTTCGAGGGCTCCGGCGAACTACTCGGGAAACTAGGTAAGCATAAGGCCAGCAAGGCCTGTTTGTACATCAACCGCCTTGAGGATGTTCACTTGCCAACGTTGAAGGCATTGATCAGACAATCGGTCAAGCACATGGCTAAGAAGGTGAAGTAGCTGGGCGCCGCCCAACAAGCGCGGGCAGCCGACCCGCCTCGCTGCGCTCAGCGTCGGAGTCTCTAGACTCTTCCAGATGCCAGCCCGCGCATTGACGACACGTTTGGCCCGATGCCCCTCCCCGGCGGCTAACCACTTGTAGCTGCCAACGCAGCTCGCGCTGCAGGGGTGACACTCACTTGCCAGCCATATGGTTTCTCCTACAATGGTTCTCGCGCCCTCTACGCCGTGCGGCCCCCTCCAGCCTGCCGAGGAACATTGGGACTATGCGCGTCAGGGGCAGGCAGTTCGAGGCCGTTTGGCTCTGCAGCCGCGCACCTTGGTAGGGATCCTCTGTACAAAGGGCTCTTGGGCGATTCCTCAGGCTACGGATGGCCTGGCCAGCGGAAGCTAGAATTCGAAGGGGCAAGATCCCATGCACCCAGTCAAAAAAGGCCTCACCAGACCCGCCACTCTTGGTCTTGCAGCCGTACTGGCGATCGTTCTTGCCGGGTCTATCTTCTTTACTGCCCGGGCTCTGGATTACAGGGATGTCATCGATACCTACTGGCGAGTCCACGACGAGGTCTTGCTCCCCACGGAAGCAGGGCGCCGATACATCGACATCTTTTGGAAGTACAGTCCAGAGCTGTGCGTACTGGGTTCGACTTACCCCGAGGTTATGGAAGAAGGTAAGGTCCTCATCCTCCAATTCGATCCACTCCTGCGCGCCCTAGTCGACGGCGAGGGCGACCAGGTTGTCATCACCAAGGAATTGGTGGACCGTTTAGAGGCGTACTTGGATCTCCTCGGGCAAGTCGGAAGCCCTGATCTGCGGGCAGCGATCCAATCCGAACGTGCCCGTACGCCTTTGCGCGAGCTGATCGGGATGACCTTCGAGGAGGCCAGGGGCAAGCTTGTCGGTACGCCACATGCAACAGACCGAACGCCCGTCGGCACCAATCTGCCAAAGGCGTCGGGTGCCTTGTCTCCATTCCGATCAAACCCGGCCCCCCGCGCCCAACAACTCGCAGGCGACCTTGGCCCGAGGCCCTAAGGCGCTCTTCCCAAAGCTGCAGGTGGCTATTCACCGCGAGGATCACCTAACCAGAAATACGCTAGACTCGTTCTTGACGTGATGCCGTGACAAAGTCACCCGGATCAAAAGGAGACAAGACCCATGTTACCGATCGGTGATGATGATTCCTCTCGCAGAACCTTTCCGGTGGTCACCTATGTGTTGATCGCTCTGAACGTGCTGTTCTTCTTTGTAGAGATGAGTGGTGGGGACGCCTTTATAGGAGAATGGGCCTTCGTTCCCAGCCGCTTCCTCGCCAATCCCGTCGGTGATTCTCTAACGCTCCTTACTTCGCTCTTTATGCATGCCGGGTGGCTTCACCTGGGTGGCAACATGCTGTACCTGTGGATCTTCGGCGACAATGTGGAGGACCGTTTCGGGCACGTCAAGTTCACGATCTTCTACCTACTCTGTGGGCTTGGGGCGACTTTCGCTCAATTGGCGTTCAGTGTCGGATCAAACGTGCCGAATCTGGGCGCATCGGGAGCGATTGCGGGGGTGCTCGGCGCTTACATCTTGCTGGTCCCACAGGGAAGGGTC
>JBGOXY010000057.1:0-11616 GCA_041479415.1 Anaerolineae bacterium | reverse complement strand
AGGGGAAGGGCGCTAGATCTTCCCGGCCTCGATTTCGCGGACGGAGGCCACTCTGCGTTTGTGCCTTTCTTCGCCGGAGAAGGTGGCCCCAAGGAACGCGCGCACGATCTCGGTGGCGAGCTCCGGGCCAATAATGCGGGCGCCTAGGCACAGGACATTCATGTCGTCATGTTCCACCGACTGGTGCGCGGAATAAGTGTCGTGGCACACCCCGGCATATATGCCTTTTATCTTATTGGCGGCGATACACACTCCGACTCCTGAGCCGCACAGCAGAATCCCTCGTTCGGCGCGGCCCTCGAGGATTGCTTTCGCCACTTTCATGGCGTAGTCCGGGTAATCGACTCGGCGAGTGTCGTAAGTGCCCAGGTCGAGCGGTTCGTGGCCGGTCATCTTGACGACCGCCGCGACCGTCTCTTTGAGCGGAAAGCCTGCATGGTCACAGCCGATGGCAATTCGCATGGGAACTCTGCATTCTCCTGAACGTGAAGTATCAGGCTGGGTCTGTTGAGCGCTGTGCGGGTGAGGTCCGGGCAGAACTCGAACCACGTCTCGCGTGCCAATCATAGCGCAAATCGATTCGGAGAGGCCCCGCGCGTGAGCGCGGGGCCTGAGCATCATGAGAGTGGGACCAAGCCTCCCGGCCCGGCGCAGTGCCGATGATACGGAGGATCGTGGGTAAAACGCCCGCGTAGCGTCTGGGCGGGCGGGGACTCTGCCTGGAACCCTTCGAGTATCATGGACTGGAAGGCGAGCGGATTGCCGTGGGTGGATCACCTTGCGGGCGCTGCGGGCTATGGTGACTGGCGGCAAAGGTGCGACACAGCGCCCACCCCATGCGACCGGAGGCCTCAATTGGATGCCAGTGCGGCTGTGCGACTTGGCGCGTTCGTCCTCCTTTCGGGCGTGCTCATTGCGGGTTTCTGGAAAGCAGTGCGGCATGGTCCGACACATGCCTTGCCTCGCTTAATCGCCTTCGAAGCCATCTTGGGGTTGGTCCTTGCCAACGCACCCAACTGGTTCGCAACTCCTCTGGCAGCGCGGCAAGTCGCCTCGTGGGTGCTGCTCGCAGGCTCGCTCCTGCTTGCCCTGCACGGCTTCTCGCTGCTAAGGATGCACGGGGGAACCACGGGCGGCATCGAGACGACGACTGTGATCGTGCGGCGCGGGGCCTATCGCTTCATCCGCCATCCGCTCTACCTTTCGCTCATGCTTTTCGCTGTGGGCGCGTATCTCAAATCGCCGGGGTGGCTGGCCGGGGCGCTACTGGGAATCGCGGTTGCCGGCCTGCTTGTCACGGCATACGTTGAAGAGCGGGAGAACGAGTCGAGGTTTGGCGAAAGATATCGCGAATACATGCGCGAGACGAAGAAGTTTGTACCGTTCGTCTTCTAGCCGCATGGGCCTGGTGCGTGCACTGTGCCGTACAAGAAGAGGCCACCTGCCATACGCAGGTGGCCTCTGGCGGTCCGGCGGGGGGTGCCTATCGCTCGAGCACGCGCATGGAGGTCTCGACGACATGTGCGGCTGTGAAACCAAACTTCTCGAAGAGCACCTTGGCCGGCGCGGAGGCGCCGAAGCGGGTCATGGCAACGATCTCGCCGGCGTCGCCCACCCAGCGATCCCAGCCCTGGGCAACGCCCGCCTCGACGGCGATACGCGGCTTGATCGACGGCGGCAGGACCGAGGCGCGGTAATCCTTGTCTTGGGCGGCGAAGAGCTCCCATGAAGGGAAAGAGACCACGCGCGAGGCAATGCCCGCCTCGGCCAGTTTAGCGGCCGCCTCCAACACCAAGGCCACCTCCGACCCCGAGGCCATGAGGATGATCTGCGGCTTGCCGTGGCCGAGATCGGCCAAAACATAGGCGCCCTTGGCGAGCCCGGCGGCTGGCGCGACCTGCGCCCGATCGAGCACCGGCAGTGCCTGGCGGGTGAGGGCAAGCACTGTCGGCGCGTTGCGCCGGGCAATCGCCACGCGCCATGCCTCGCTCACCTCATTGGCATCCGCTGGACGAAGCACGACCAGGTTGGGGATGGCGCGCAGCGCGGTTACGTGTTCCACCGGCTGGTGCGTTGGCCCGTCCTCGCCCAGACCGATGCTGTCGTGGGTGAACACCCATATGCATCCGAGGTGCGAGAGGGCGGAGAGCCGCACCGCCGGGCGCATGTAATCCGAGAATACCAAGAAGGTGGCCGCGTAGGGGATGATGCCTCCGTGTAGAGCCATTCCGTTGGCGATCGAACCCATGGCATGCTCGCGGACTCCGAAATGGATATTACGGCCCTCGTGGGTCTCGGGCTGGAAGGCGACGCTCGACTTGATCCAGGTGTTGTTGGAGGGTGTCAGGTCGGCCGAGCCGCCCATCAGTTCAGGTAAGACCGGCGCCAGGGCGTTGATGGTGGCCCCAGAGGAGACCCTGGTCGCAACGCCCTTCGGGTCGGCCGCCACGCTGGGCAGCGCGGCTTCCCACCCCGCAGGAAGCGCTCCGCCCATGCGGCGGTCGAACTCGGAAGCCAGATCTGGAAACGCGGAGCGGTACTTTGCATGAAGCGCGGTCCACTCGACTTCGAGTCTTGCACCGCGCTCGACGGCCCCGCGCATGTGATCGCGGACCTCGTCGGGGATGAGGAAGCGCGGCTCCAGCGGCCAGCCCAGCTTGGTCTTGGCACCATTGAGTTCCTCATCGCCGGGGGGTTCGCCGTGGGCTTTGGAAGTATCCTGCTTCTTGGGCATGCCGAAGCCGATGTGCGTGCGGGCGACGATCAACGACGGCCGCGGGTCGGCCTTGGCCTGGCGCACCGCGGCGTCGATCGCTTCGACGTCGTTTCCGTCAGCGACGGTCAGCACCTGCCAGCCGTAGGCGGCAAAGCGAGCTGCACGGTCCTCGGTAAAAGCGAGGTTGGTGGTTCCGTCGATCGTGATGTGGTTGTCGTCATACACATAGATGAGCTTGCCCAGCTTCTGGTGCCCGGCGAAGGAGGCCGCCTCGGACGCAACACCTTCCATGAGGTCGCCGTCGGTGACGATTGCATAGACCGTGTGGTCCACAATCGGAAAACCGGGCTTGTTGAACTCGGCGGCGAGGTGGGCTTCGGCCAGGGCCATGCCGACGCCGTTGGCCAATCCTTGGCCCAGCGGGCCGGTCGTGACTTCGACGCCAGGAGTCAGCCCTACTTCGGGATGGCCGGGCGTCAGGCTGTCCCACTGGCGGAACCGCTTGAGTTCGTCGAGCGAGAGATCGTAGCCGCTCAGGTGGAGCATCGAGTAGAGCAGCATGGATCCGTGGCCTCCCGAGAGGACAAAACGGTCGCGGTTCGGCCATTTCGGGTTGCGCGGGTTGTGACGAAGATGGCGCGTCCAGATGGTGTAGGCGATGGCGGCGCAGCCCATGGGCAGACCGGGATGGCCGGAGTTCGCCTGTTGGACGGCATCTGCCGAGAGGAAGCGAATGGTATTTATGGCGAGCGCTTGCACGTCGGTGGACTTGGACACGTAGCTTCTCCTGGTTTGGGTGTCGATTGTGTGCCAGCCTGGCTGCGCTGCGCGGACATGACCGGGGGGCGCGCGTGGCGCGGAAAGACGAACGCGAAGATCCCTTCTACCGACAGGCTTGTCGCCGGGATAATGGCAGGAGGTGACCTGAGGAGCCTGTCTACACACCTATGATACCACCGGAATTCGGCGAATCATCGCCGATGCAGGCGCAACAACCGTCTGGTCGACTCGGTCGCGCTGCGACGTGTCGAGTTGCGCATGTCAGGGGAGACGAATATGCTACACGGCGTTCCCGACCGGCCTCTTAAAGAGGCGGAGCGGGTGCGACGACAAGGCCCGGCGAGTGAGAATGCCCGTTTGCCCTAACCCGAAACGCGCCGAGGAAGAAACGCTGAAGGTGGTGATGATATACATAACATGACGAAGTGTGACAATCGGCGCAGACTATGCTGACTCCACTGGTTGTCGGCGCTGCACGTCGGGCGCATGCAGGATCCCGCCCGCGCACCCCGCGCACGGGCGAGTAGGCCGCGTCCTCTCCCTCTAAGGAGGCCATGCCATGCCTGGAGCAACCGTTAAGACCTACGGCTATCGTTGGGTCGTGCTGCTCGCGTTCATGCTTATCAACGTAACCATACAGATCTTGTGGATTTGCTTTGCCCCGATCACGAGCACGGCGGCGAAATTCTACGGTGTCACCGACCTCGAGATCGGATTGCTGGCAATGCTCTTCATGATCATATACATCCCGGTCGCCTTTCCAGCATCCTGGGCCATCGACCGCTTCGGCTTTGCCAAGGCGGTCGGGTTTGGGGCGATCCTACTGGGGGTGTTCGCCATCTTGAGGGGCGTCTTTATTCGCAGCTTTGGCCTGACCGTGGTCTCGACCATCGGGCTGGCCATCGCTCAGCCCTTCTTGTTGAACGCCAACACGAAGGTGGCGGCCAAATGGTTCGCCTTGGAGGAGCGGGCGACGGCCGTCGCGCTGGGGTTTGTGGCGAGTTTCCTCGGCATCGTCCTCGGCCAAATGCTCACGCCGACCCTCGTCCTGTCGCTGGGCTTCGAGCAGACTCAGTTGTGGTATGGCGTCATCACCGCCGCCTCGGCCGCAATCTTCCTCGTCTTGGTGCGCGAGAACCCGCCGACGCCGGCCTCCCCGCCCGAGTTCGAGGCGCGCGCGCTCATGCTCGACGGCCTGCGCTCGATTCTGCGCACGCGGGATTTCTACGTCCTGGCGTACGTCCTGTTCGTGGGAGGCGGCATCTTCAACGGCATCTCCACCTTTGTTGAGAGTATCGTGCGGCCGCGGGGCATGTCCATCACCCAGGCGGGGACGCTGGGAGGCGTCATGCTCATCGGCGGGATCGTGGGCGCGGTGCTATTCTCGCCGATCTCCGACAAGCTGCGAATTCGCAAATTGATAATTGTGGCGGGGTTGGTGCTCGCGGTGCCGTCGTTGCTCGGGGTGACGCTCGGGCCGAGCTATGGCGTGTTGCTGGCATCCTTCTTTGCGTTGGGGTTGTTCACCACCGGCATTGGCCCGGTTGCGTATCAATACGGCGCGGAGATCACATATCCTGCGCCGGAAGGCACATCGAACGGCCTGCTTGTCCTGGCCGGTCAGATCTCGGTGGTCTTCATCTACGGCATGGGGCTGCTGAGCGAATGGCTCGGTTCCTTCGTGACGCCCCTGCTGATCTTCGCCGGCCTGCTGGCCATCGGATGCGTATTCATGGGGATCGCCAAAGAGTCGCCGATGATGAAGCGGGCGGCGTAGTTGGTTGCGGAAAGGGGGCAGGTCGCGGATTTGGGATCGACCATTGGAATGAGGAATTGGTGCGCCATTGCGGAGGCGATGCATGTCTGCGCAGGTGGATAAGTACGTGCTGGCGATCGACCTGGGAACCTCAAGCGCGAAGGTGGCGCTCATCTCCATGCGGGGCGACGTGGCAGGCTGGGAATGCGAGCCGATAGGTCTGACCCTCTTGCCAAACGGAGGCGCCGAGCAAGACCCGCTGGATTGGTGGAACGGCATCATGGTCGCCTCCAAGCGGCTGCTTGGGCGGCGACTGATTCCAGCGGAGGCGGTCGTCGCAGTATGTGCCTCGACCCAGGGTGGGGGCACGGCGCCGGTGGACCGCGACGGCAACTGCCTTATGAATTGCATGATCTGGCTCGACTCGCGCGCGGCGCAAGTAGTGCGACGGCATGTCGGAGGCGGGCTCGACCTGGGAGGCTACAACGCGCTCAAATTGCAGAAGTGGGTGAACTTGACCGGGGGCGCCCCCTCCCTTTCGGGCAAGGATCGCTATGGGCACATGCTGTGGATCAAGGCGGAGTGCCCGGACCTGTATGCGCGCACGTTCAAGTTCCTGGACGTTCTCGACTACGTTGACCTGAAGCTGACGGGACAGTTCGTCACCTCGGCCGACTCGGCCGTCGGCACATGGATGACGGACAATCGCGACCCGCGCAACGTGCACTACGTTGCGGAGCTAGCCAAGCTGGGGGGTCTGGAGATCGAGAAGCTGCCGGCTATCAGGCGCAGCATTGACGTCCTCGGTCCATTGCGCTCAGAGGTAGCCGAGGAGCTTGGCTTGCGCAAAGAAGTGGTCGTTGTGACGGGCGCCTTCGACGTGCCGGCCGCTGCGCTCGGGGCGGGGACGGTGCGTGATTTCGAGCCGCACGTCTACCTGGGCACTTCGTCGTGGGTCGGCGTTCACGTGCCGTTCAAGAAAACGGACGTGGCGTCGGCGATGGCCTCGCTACCGTGCGCCATTCCGGATAAGTTCCTGCTCATGGCAGCGCAGGAAGTCGCGGGCGGCAACCTGACCTTCTTCCGCGACAACATTCTCTTCAGCCGGGATGCGATGCTCGACCAAGAAGCGCCACGCGACTACTTCGCGGCGCTCAACCGCGTGGCGGAATCCGTGCCGCCCGGGAGCCGGGGAGTTCTATACACGCCGTGGCTTTATGGGGAACGCGCGCCGGTGGATGACCCGTGGGTCCGCGCGAGCTTCCACAACCTTTCGCTGGGCACGACTCGCGCGGACATGGTCCGGGCGCTGATGGAGGGGGTGGCTCTCAACACCCGCTGGGTGTTTGAGCCGGCAGAGAAGTTCGCGGGTCGTCGGCTCGACCCGGTCAGTATGGTGGGCGGCGGGGCTCAATCGAATTTGTGGTGTCAGGTGCACGCGGATGTACTGAATCGAACGGTGCGTCAGGTGAAGGATCTGGTGTATGCCAACGCACGTGGAGCGGCCTTCATGGCCGCCGTCGGCCTGGGGTTGGTGCGTTTCGAGGACATCTCGAATCTTATCAAGTACCAGGCAACTTATACGCCCGACCCGGACCGACGGGCGCTATACGACTCGATGTATCGCGAGTACCTGACCATCTACAAAGTGACGCACAAGATTCACGAGCGGCTGAACCGGGCGCGCAACTGACGAGCGGCAGCCACGGACCTGGGGACAAGCGATGGAATACATCCTGGCACATGATGTGGGTACCACGGGGACGAAGGCGGTGTTGGTCAGCCCGTCGGGCGAGGTCGCGGCAACGGCTTATGCACCTTATCCGACCTCCTATCCGCGACCGCTTTGGGCGGAGCAGGATCCGGCGGACTGGTGGAAGGCGGTTGGGCAGACGGCGCGAGCCGTGCTCGATCGGGCGCAGGTACCGGCCTCCGCCGTAATGGGCCTGACTTTTGCGACGCAGATGCTGGATATCATCGCGCTCGACGCGCAACGTGAGCTGCTGGGCACCTGCATTAGTTGGCTCGATTGTCGCGCGGGTGAGGAAGCGCGCTGGGTCATGGGCCGGTTGGGCGGCCCGTCCATCTTCGCGGCCCTAGTGGGCGCGACGATTACCGGCAAGGATATGCTGCCGAAGTATGTTTGGCTTAAGCGCCATGCCCCAGAGGTGTACGCTCGTACCAAGACCTTCATCGACTGCACCGGCTACCTAATGTTGCGCGCCACGGGGCGCCTCGTTTTTGAATGGACCACAGCCAGCGTGACCGGGCTGTTCAATCTCAAGTCGAAGAGCTGGGATACCGGGCTGATGCGATTCTTCGGACTGGAGCGGTCGAAGTTCCCGGATCTGGTCGGGTCGACCTCCCAGGTTGGGGGCCTGACGGCGGAGGCGGCGAGGGAGCTAGGATTGCGTGAGGGCACGCCGGTGATCGCCGGCGCCGGAGATGGGCCGTGTGCAGCGGTTGGGGCCGGCGCGGTCGGCGAGGGCGAAGGGCACATGTGCCTCGGGACTTCGGGTATTGTAGGCGTGATGACTCGCCGCAAAGTGACTGGCAAGCGCGGCCTCGCGACGATCCAATCCACGGATGCGGCCAAGAACCTGCTCATCGGGGAAATGGAAACGTGCGGGGAATGTCTCAACTGGGGCGCGCGCGTTCTTTATGGGCGAGAGGCAGACGCCGCTGCGTTTTCTTTGATGGACGCCGATGTGGATGCCACGCCGCCCGGGGCGGGCGGTCTGCTGTTTGCGCCGTGGATGTACGGTGAACGATGCCCCGTGAGCGATGAGCGCGCCCGCGCCGGGTTCATCAACCTGGGCGCCAATCACTCGCGGCGCGAGATGACCCGCGCTATTTACGAGGGCGTCGCATTCAATCTGCGGTGGATCCTCGAGTCGGTCCAATCCCTTTACGGCTTCGCCTGCCCGAGTCTGCGGGTCATCGGCGGGGGAGCCAAAGGCCGTCCGTGGCTGCGGATCATCGCCGATGTGACCGGACGGCAGCTGGAACCGACGCTTCAGCCGCAGGAAGCGGCAGCGGTCGGGGCTGCGCTGGTTGGCGGGGTGGGCCTCGGGCTCTATCCCACGATCGAAGCGACACGCAACGTGATCCGCCCGAGCCAGGTCGTGACGCCTGACAGCGGGCAGCACGAAGCGTACACCCAGGCTTATCGCGCCTTCCAGAGCCTGTACCCCTCGTTGCGCGGATTGTTCCACACCCTGAACCGGGGAGAGCGAACGGCTGCGTGAGCATGGGAGGCCAATTCTACAAACAGCGGGCAGGGCTCACTCCGGCTCGCCGACAAGGAGGAACGCATGGACTTCAGCCTGTTCGAACCCATCATGGCGGAACTTGAGAAGTCGCTCAAGCCTTACCGGGGGGACTTCCCCACCTTCTCACGGCTGCCGGTCGAGGGCCGCGACCGCAAGGAGGTGATCGCGCTGATGGAGAAGCTGCGCGATATCGAGGCCAAGAAGTGGAAGGATGGCTACGTTTCGGGCGCGGTGTATCACGGCGACGAGGAGTTCATCGACTTCCTGACCACCATCTACGCCATCAATTCCCAGAGCAACCCGCTGCATGCGGATGTATGGCCCAGCGCGAGCAAGTTCGAGGCGGAAATCGTGGCCATGACGGCCAATATGCTCGGCGCCTCTTCAGTCACGAGCAGCGACCCGGAACAGCAAATCTGCGGCGCGGTGAGCTCGGGCGGAACCGACAGCATCCTGCTGGCAATGAAGACCTATCGCGACTGGGCGCGGGAGAGCAGGGGCATCCAGGCGCCGGAGATGATCGCGCCGAGC
Source organism: Anaerolineae bacterium (assembly GCA_041479415.1). GTDB lineage: Bacteria > Chloroflexota > Anaerolineae > Anaerolineales > RBG-16-64-43 > RBG-16-64-43. The sequence continues at coordinate 2,561 of JBGOXY010000057.1, read as the reverse complement.
ACGGCGCACGCCGCGTTCGACAAGGCGGCCGAGTACTTCGGCATCACGATGCATCGCATCCCCGTGGGGCTGGACTTCCGCGCGGACGTCGCGGCAGTGCGCGCCGCGATAAACGACAACACGATTGTGATCATCGGCTCGGCGCCGCCCTTCCCGCACGGCATCGTCGATCCCATCGACGAGCTCTGCGAGCTGGCGCGGAGCAAGAATATCGGTTTTCACACGGATGCCTGCTTGGGCGGCTTCCTTCTCCCGTGGGCGGAAAAACTGGGCTACCCGGTTCCGCCGTTCGACTTCCGCCTGCCCGGGGTGACCTCGATTTCGGCCGACACGCACAAGTACGGCTACGCGGCCAAGGGCACTTCTGTCGTGCTGTATCGCGGGTTAGCCCTGCGTCGCTTCCAATACTTCTCGGTCACCGATTGGCCGGGTGGGCTGTATTTTTCGCCGACGCTTTCCGGCAGCCGGCCGGGCGCGCTCAGTGCGGTGTGTTGGGCGGCGATGGTCTCGCTCGGGGAGAATGGATACATGGAGGCCGCCCGCCGTATACTCGAAACGACGGCGTGGTTGAAGAAGGAGATCCATGCGATTCCTGAATTGCAGGTGATCGGAGACCCACTGTTCATGGTGGCCATGCGCTCCGACGTCCTGGACGTCTACAAGCTGATGGAATTCATGACTCAGCGCCGGTGGGGGCTGAATGGGCTGCACTTGCCACCCAGTGTGCACCTGTGCGTGACGCAGCGACACGCACAGCCCGGTGTGAAAGAGCGCTTCATGAGCGATCTGCGTGAGGCGGTCGCCTTTGTCAAGAAAAACCCTGATGCGCCGGAAGGCGTAGGTCCGATCTACGGTATGGCGGCACAGGTTCCCTTGCGCGGAATGGTGAAGGAGATTTTGCGCAGGTATATGGACATACTCTACAAAGTCTGACGACCGGGAATCGGTCTCCCGCGAATGAATGGACAGTGCAGCCCAGGCTTGCCTGGGCTGCACTGTTTGGACTCAGGTACAATCTTAAGGATCCCAGGCGGCCTGGGGGCTGCGCGACCCGCCTCGATTCGCAATGGCGGTGCTACAATCCGGGCAGCCGACGCGGGAGACCATCCATGGATAGTGACCGGCCGGATGAACTGCGCAAAGCCGTTGAGCTGATGCGGGGCGGGGATTCCGGCGCTGCGCGGACGCTGCTGATCGATCACGTGATGCGTAACCCCGGCTCGGAGCTGGGCTGGATGCTCCTCAGCTACGTGCTGACGGATCGCGCGCAACAGGTCGACTGCCTTGAACGCGTGCTGCGCATCAACCCTCATAATGAGAAGGCCCGCGAACGCCTAGCCGAACTGATTACTCCGCCGCCGCCGATGCGCGCTGCCGCGACGCCTGCCGTGTCAGCCGCAGGTCCAGCCGCAGCAGAAGAGACGGCGGCCACGCCGCCATTCGTCCCCGAGGAAGAGGGCGCGAAAGATGAGGCAGGACCAGGCCCTGAGACGACACCCCGCGGCGATTCTGCGCTGGTCAGCCGCCTGCGCGAGGTGGCCGAGCACGCCCCGCTGATCGAAGAGGAGGACGAAGAGGAGCCGCTGGAGGCCCCGATCGTCTGGGCCGATAGGTTGCCGAGCGAGGAGGCACCGACCTTCGAGCCGGCACCCGCGCCACCGGTGCCTGCGGCACCGCCCTCCGCGCGCAAGGGCAAGAAAGAAAAGGCGGAAGCGGAGGGCTCTCCGCCGAAGAAGCGCCGTCCGCTCTGGCTGACGATTCTGCTTATCTTCGTAAGCTCCACACTTGCGTGCGTGATCATCGCGGTCGTTGTGTCGTTGCTCGTGCCCGGCCTGCTCGTGCTACAACCCATCTCGGTGCCTACCGGAGTCTCTCCGCCCGTTGGCGCGCCGACGCTGATCCCTGCGGCCTGGACTCTTCCGCCGAAGTGGACCGACACACCGACGTTTACGCCCACGCCGACGCGCACACCCACACCCGTGCCGAGCGCGACGGGGACACCCGCCTTTGCCACACCGGACGCGACGACGGCGGCGAGCATGGAGCTGATTGAGAAGCAGGTGGCGAATCTGCGTGGGCTTTCGATCGGCGAGAAGGTTCCGCGGTACGTGATCTCGCGCACTGAGGCGGAGCGTGTGCTTTCCGAAAGCTTCTATGCTGTCAGCTCAGTAGCCGAAATGGCAGACGAGGCGCGTGTGCTGACCGCGCTCGGCCTCATCAAGCCCACCTATGACTTAGTTCGCTATTCGCTGAACCGCATGGCCGACGGGGTGGGCGGATTTTACTTCCCCGACAGCAAGCAACTGTTCGTCATCGGCGCCGGGTTCACCGGCGTGGAGAGGTTCATCTATTCGCATGAGTTCACCCATGCGCTGGTGGATCAGCATTACGGGCTGGACCGTTTGGGCGTTTACCCGGAATGCCTTGGTGATGAGCAGCGATGCGACGCGATCCGTGCGTTGGCCGAGGGGGATGCCACCCTCATCATGCAGAAGTGGCTCGAGGAAGATGCCACGCCGCAGGATATCCTCGACCTTTCACGCTATCGCCCGCAGACGTTT
>JBGOXY010000056.1:0-11656 GCA_041479415.1 Anaerolineae bacterium | reverse complement strand
CTTTGGTAAGCATCATCCTCCCATATCTCAATATGGCTCGCTATCTGCCCGCCGCGGTCGATAGCGTACTGGCGCAGTCGTACCCCAGGTGGGAACTTATCATTGTGGATGACGGCTCGCGCGCCGAAGAGGCACGCCTCGCGCGCGAGCTGACCGCTCGCCACACCTCGCGTGTGCGGATGCTGACGCACGCCGATGGCCTCTCCCACGGCGCCAGCGCAGCGCGCAACTTGGGCCTCGCGAATGCGCGCGGGGAATTGGTGGCCTTCTTGGATGCGGACGACATCTGGCTTCCCGAGAAGCTGGCGCACCAAGTGGATCGGCTTAACGGCCTGCCACAGGCGGCCATGACTTTCGCGCGCGTGCGCTACTTCTCGGATGACGCGCGAAGCGCGCCGGATTACGATCAGCCATTTGGCCCCCTGCAGGAGGGACTCTACGAGCCGCCCCGGCTCACGCTGGAATTCCTTCGCGATGCATCGATCTACCCGTGCCCCACTGCTGTGCTTGTGCGTCGCGAGGCGCTTCGTGCAGTGGGAGGTTTCGATCCGGGATTTCGCAAAGTCCGCACCGACCTTGTGGCGTGGACCAAGATCAACACCCACTACATTGTCCACGCCGATTCCACGATTGTCGCACGCTATCGCCAGCATTCGGCCTCCTCCGTGGCGCAGATGAATGCCAAGGGTGAATTCCTGAAATATGAGTTGGCCTTCTGCCGCTGGCTCTTGCGCTACATTGAGCGCCTCCCGTCAGAAGTCCGGGCGGCGATTGAACCCATTGCCTGCGAGCAGATGTACTATTACTCTGTGCAACAGGCGCTGCGTGCCGGGTGGCGCTCACATCTTGGGTGGCGTGTGGCGGTGGCCCCTCGGCTTGCAGCCTACCGTGCTTTTTGGCGGAAGGGACGGTGGCTCAAGGCAATACTCCCGGGCAGTGCGCCGAAGCGCGAAACCTTGCCTGGAGAGAGGACCACATGATGTTGTTTCGAAATCTGACGGCCGGGGTTCGCATGCCGCTCGGCCGCCTGCGCGAGGCGCTGCGGCGGCGTGCCGCGCGATGGCGAGTCCGCCCGCCCGTGGGCTGGGTGCGATTCGGCAGCTTTGGCCGAGTGCATCCCATAAGCCGCGCGTTCGGTCTCGACCGCGGCACCCCCATCGACCGCTATTATGTCGAGAAGTTCCTGAGCGAACACGCCGCGGACATACGCGGGCACGTCATGGAGGTGGGGGATGACACGTACACTCGACGTTTTGGCGGCGAGCGAGTGACACACAGTGACGTGCTCCACGTGACGCTGGGAAACCCGCAGGCGACGCTCGTCGGCAGCTTGGAAACGGGCGCGGGTCTGGGCGGGCGTGAGTACGACTGCCTGATCATCACGCAGACGTTGCACTGCATTTTCGACATGCGCGCCGCAATTCGCACACTGCACGGGCTTCTGGCGCCGGGGGGGGTGGCTCTCGTCTCGCTGCCGGGTATCAGCCAAATCAGCCGTTACGACGCCGAGCGTTGGGGGGATTACTGGCGCGTGACACCCCTTGCCGCGAGATGCCTTTTCGATGAGAGTTTCGAGACGGGTGAGATCAAAGTCTGTGCATATGGGAACGCCATGAGCGCCATGGCGCTTCTGCAAGGTCTCGCGGCGGAGGACCTCTCAGTTCGTGCCCTCGAGGCACATGATGCGGACTATCCAGTGGTTGTGTGCATCCGGGTGGAGGAAAAGCTGCCAGGCCGACCGATTGGCTGATGGCTGACCCAGATTGAATTCGGCCAACGTGGACCCAGTCTCTGGCACGACAAGACGGGCGTGGCGTCAATGTCCCTGAGAGACTCTGCTCGCGAATTGCCCAGGCGCGCCCTTCGGGTCGCCGCCTCGATTCTTCGTCGGCTCCCCGTATCGTCTTCTACTCTGGGTCCTCCGAAGGGTGTGATCCTTGACCTGCCGACCTGGATCCGCCTGGAGGCACAGCGGTCGGAAGGATTCTGGAGCCGCGAAGTCCGGGGCGGCGAAGTTGTGGAAATCGCCCCGCCAGTGATCTTTGGGCAGGGTCCGGTGGATCGTCTCTCGGAAGCCCGGAAGAGAAGCTTCCCCGGCGTTGGATTGAGCAGTATGCTGTCTGCGAGGATTGCCACGAGGGACGGCGTCGTGATATCTCACGACGACCGGGTGCTGAGAGCAATGACCACCAATTGGGGGGATCCTTTCGATCAGCATCCTATCTTCCACGTGACGAGACTTCCACGTGTGGCGCGGAAGATGGGCACGTTCTCGTCCATCATCTTCCCGGCAGCCTATCGCAACTACTACCACTGGTTGCACGACTCCCTGCTACGACTGGCAATCCTTGTACAGGGAAGTTCCTGCAGCTACCCAGTCATTGTGCCACAGGGACCCGCGTGGATTCGCGAGAGCCTCGGCATGCTGAAGCCGCAGCTTGAATTCGTCGAATTCGGCGAGGAGCACTGGGAGTTGGAGCGGCTCGTTCTCCCATCGCGCTTGGGTACAAGCGGGTTCTCGCGTCCTTGGGCATGTGATTGGATGCGAGAGGCTCTTGGGGTGGAAGGTCTTGCGTCGGGCACGCGCAGGCTATACATATCCAGGGCGCATGCGGTCAGGAGGCGCGTTCTCAACGATGACCACTTGGTCGGACTGCTGGAGAGGGAAGGATTCGAGGTGGTGACGCCTGAGAACCTGGACTTCAGAGGCCAGGTGCGGTTGTTCTCGACGGCCAGCATTATCGTCGCGCCACATGGTGCAGGGCTGGCCAACTTGCTGGTCTCGCCGAGGGGCACAGCCGTCGTCGAATTGATGTCACCCAGCTATGTCAATCCTTGCTACTATTCGCTCTGTGGTGCGATTGGCCACCGCTATGCGTGTGTGTTCGGGACGACGCAGCGACAAGAGGACGGCCCAGATCGGGCCACGATGGGCGATGACATGACTGTGACGGCCGAGTTGGTCACGCGAGCGATCCGGGCCCTGTCTGCCTGAGCGTGCGGGAATCTGTGGGGCGGCGAATGCCTCAGGCCGGCAGCCCTGACAGCGATCGAGCCCTTTGTGTGCACGCGGATGTACTATCACTCGTTGCAGCACACGCTGCGCACTGGGTGGCGCTCGCGTCCGGCACGGCATGCGGCGGTCACCTCGCGGCCCGCAGCGTTGCGCTGGTCACGCTGCTGGGGATGAGACGGAGCAGCCGCCATGACGGCCAATGGGCGGGAGGGCTTCTGGAGGCAGAACTCGGAAGCGGCGCGGCGCTTCTTCGAGGAGGAATCCGGACTTGGTGAGGTCAAGGTTGCGGCACAAGGCAACGAGTTCTTGGCACTGGGTCTTCTTTACAGGCTGGCGGTCGATGTCCTGCGTACCAGAGCATTCGAGGACTACGATCCCAACTACCCGGTCGATATGGATGTGAGGGTGGTTCGTGGGGGACCGTGATCTCAGCGTTCAAGTCGGATGGAGCATGCGGTTTCTGCCCGATCCTGGAGCAAGCACATGACTTCTTCAACCGGTCTCTTCACCTCGTTGTCCTGGCTGACCGAAACGCAGTCAGCCTCGCGAAGTCCCGCGTTGCGCGTGGTCAAACGGGCAGTGCAGCAAGTCCTTGACTTGAGAAAAAGGCCATCCGAGACCAGTGCTGCTGGAGATGCTGGCAAGCGACCCTCTGCAAATGAACAAAGAAGGTCGTGGGTCGCCATTGGCGCGCTTCTCCTGCTTAGTCTGCTCCTCTCCCTGCTGTGGTTTCAGGGGTGGATGGCACGACGGGTAAACAATCTGGACATGATAACCTTCTACCGCGGGGCCTTGGACCTCATGCGGTCCGGCGTCCTCCCCGAGAAGGGACAGCTGTACAGTTTCCAAGCCTACGCTCCTCCCGGGACAGCTTTCTTGATCTACCCGGGGATGGCGCTGTTCCAGGATCCGCGGCTCTTTGAGATCCCGTCCACATTCTTGCTCTACGTCGGGTCAGTTGTGGTCGTCTTTCTTATCGGACGCCGCATTCTGTCCCAGAATGCGGGCTTGGCCGCAGCAGCGCTATTCGCGCTCTCCCGTCTATCGCTCCAGAACCCTATCGAGACCCCCTTCTTCGTCGTTCTGGCCACCTACTTCCTCCTTCTTTGGGTCCAGGATCGAAAACCTGTTGGCCTTGCCCTCGCGATTATTGCAGAGGCGATCGCGCTTTATGTCTACCCAAAGAACCTCCCGATGGTCCTTGTGTTCCCAGCGCTTTGGTTTCTCTATCGGCCGCCAGTTTCCTGGCGCAGTCTGCTCATGGCGTCAGGCATCATCCTGGCCATCTGGTTTCCTTACCTGAAGTTCGAGTCGCGACGCGGGTTTGTTGATGTGCGTTCTTATGTGCTTCGCGAACCGATTCAGGTTGTTGAGGGAGTCCGAGCAGCGAGCCGCCCCCCGTGCCTTGCGGAATTGGTGGGGGAGGTGGGTATCATTGACGGCTTCTTCTTGCCGTATTCGGGAGATCCGGTTTGGAGGGCGAGACTGGTCTACCCGGAACCGGGAGTCTCGAACGGCGCCGAGTATTGGATGTGCGCGGTCATTTCGAGTATCGACAGGAACTTTGACGGTGACGGCTTTCTTCTCAGGGGATTGCAGGCTACGAACGCGCTACTGTGGACGGTCTTCGTGACCGGGGCGATAGCCCTACTCACTTCGGCAATGAAGATCTGGCCATTGCGGCTTGGCCCCTTTCGGAGTTGGATTACCCGCAGCGGTCTGCGGGTGGTGTGTATTGCCGCCCTATGGGGCTTCTCGTCCTACGCCCTACTTGATCCAGGGCTGGTTGGCACGTGTTGTACAGCGGACGGCTCACTGGATAGGCCTTCCAGGTTAGTGGTCGAGCAACTGCAGCTGATCGTCCCCCTCGTTGGTGTCGCCGCGCTTCTCGGTCTCTATCTTGGGCTGTCCGCTGGCGAGGAGGGAGCACGCGCATCCCCATTTGTCCCCATGCTGTGGATCCCGTGGCTCGCACTTGTCTTCCTTTCGGAGCCCAACCGAGGCGATAGATTCATTTGGCTATGGCCAGTTCAGGTCCTGGCCATGGTAACGGCTCTCACATGGTTTGCGAGGTCAAGCCCCCGACCGAAGATCACCTTCGCCGTACTTGCTGCGATTGTATTCATCCTGCTGTTTCCGGCGCAGCTCTACAGAGATAAGATCGCCGACTGGGGTCGAAACGGCTACGGAGGCCGAGATACCGGGAAGCTCTCGGCGGTGGACTATTTAGGTTCTGTGGCAGCGAGTCGCGGAGTTGCTGCCCTCGCCATTGGATACCAAATGGTCGAGCCCCACTTTGAGGAATCGAGTTCGCCGGACCCAGACTACAGAGAGGGGACGTGGTTCGATTTCTTGCTCGATGCTCGCTATGGCATCCATAATCTGAATCAAACCGTGAACGGAATTAGCGATATCGACGAATACCGAGTCCTCGAACTCCGCGACGGCGAGAATCAGGGGCTGCCTCCTGCAGAATCGCCCTGGAGAGATTTCCAAGAAATCGCTCATTTCGGTCGTTTCGCAGTCTACCGTCGCGTGGGTGAAAGCGTTCCAGAATGATTCGGGCTACTCCCGTTGCTCTTGTTGGAGAGGCGGATTGATGGTCGCCCGTCTTGGGGTAACGTATTCTCGCGACGAAGGAAGGACCGCCTCGAGCTGCGAGGCAAGGGGAAGTCAAGCGAGTGGGTGAGGCGATGTCTTCTTCAATTGGCCCAGTTCGCATCTCCATCGTGACGCCCTCCTTCAACCAGGGACGGTTCCTCGAACCGTGCATGCGCTCGATCCTCGACCAGGACTACCCGAACCTGGAGTACATGGTGCTGGACGGCGGCTCGACCGACGGCAGCGCAGAGATCATCCACCGCTATGCCGAGCGCCTGTCGGCATGGCGCAGCCAACCTGACGGCGGTCAGTACGCCGCCGTGGCCGAGGGGCTGAACGCGGCCACGGGCGAAATCATGGGCTGGCTCAATTCGGACGACCTGCACTTGCCGTGGACTTTGCGCACGGTAGGTGAGATCTTTGCGGCGCTGCCCGAGGTCGAGTGGATCACTAGCCGCATGCCGCTCCTGGTGAGCGACGCCGGCGCGCTTGTCGCCGCCAAGCGCCTGGAAGGATTCAACGCGCAGGCCTTCTTCCGCGGACGCAATTTACCCGTGGTGCGAGGGTTCTACACCTGCTTCATTCAACAAGAGTCCACTTTCTGGCGTCGCTCGCTTTGGGAGCGTTCGGGGGGCTTCGGCGCAGAGCTCGACCTGGCCGGTGATTTCGACCTGTGGGCGCGCTTCTGGAGGCATGCGACGCTGTGTGCCGTCAACGTACCGTTGGCGTGCTTCCGTCTACAACTTGAGCAGAAGACGGCACGTCAGCGGGGGGCCTACATGCGTGAGGCCGAGGATGTGCTCCGGCGCGAAAAGATGCGCCCGCCCTCAGTCGTGGAGATCCTCGTGCGCCGTGCGCTGCGGCAGTTGCCCCCGCCCGTGCAGCGCCGCCTGCCGGAGGGCCTCGCCTACACGGCTCGTATCATTGAGAGCGCGGATCTCGACGGGCGCGCACCGCAGTGGCGCGTGATGCCTGAGCGGTTTATCTGAGAAGAGCGGTAGAACCGCCTGACGGACCACTCTGTGCAATGGGGTGAGCACATGAGGATCGCATACCTTATCTTGGCCCATGCCAACCCAACGCACTTGGTCAGGTTGGTGCGTGCCCTAAGATCCCAAGATGTGGACCTCTATGTTCATGTTGACAAAAAAACCCGCATGCGGGACTTTGGCGATCTGGCCAGCGAAGGGGCGACTCTCCTTCGGAATCGTGTGCCCGTGTATTGGGGGGAGTACTCGATGGTGGAGGCGACTCTGCGCCTCATGAGCGCCTCGACTCGGAGACGCCCAAGCTATGACTACTTTGTACTGATCAGCGGAGCCGACTATCCGATCAGAAGCAATGCGCACATACACCGCTTTCTCAGCGACCGTTGTGGATACGAATTCATCAACTTGGTGCGGATGCCTTCTGAGAAAGCCGACAAACCAATGTCGCGCCTGACGACATTTCGCGGGCGGTCCGACAGACCGACACAAAATCACCTGCGGTCTATAGGCCTTCGTGCTTCGGTCCGCCTCGGGCTCCGATGGGCCTCTGTTCGCGACTACCGACCAGTGTTCGGAACCATGGGACCGTTTGCGGGAAGCTCGTGGTGGGCGCTAACCCGGGGCGCAATCGAGTACGTGCTAGAGTTTGTTGCACGGCATCGCCGGCTGGTTCGATACTTTGAAAGCACGCTCAATCCCGACGAAATGTTCTTTCAGACGATCCTGGGCAATTCCCCGTTCCGCGAGAAGATCAGGAGAAACATAACATACACGGATTGGCCGGCGATTGGACGTGGACCGGCAGTCATTTCGGAACGGCACCTGCCCCTCTTTGAGGGATCGGCTCGAGTTGTCGTGAAGGATGTTTATGGAGAGGGCGAAGTACTCTTCGCGCGCAAGTTCACAGACGAATGTGCGCATGTTGTTGAGAGAATCGACATCATTCGGGGATGATGGAAGCACGGCCTGGTGGTCGAGCGCTTGAGTAGCTGTCATGAAACGCCGCCCAAGCTCCACGAGGATCGAGACAACGTCTGACAGGGCAAGTTCTCTGCGCATTCTCCAGATGGCAGGCGCGGCCCGCGCCGGAGGCGGCGAGCAGGTTGCCGTCCGCCTGCACCAGGCGTATCGCGCGCGCGGGCACAGCGCCTGGCTTGCCCTGGGCCGCAGCGACCAGAGACTCGCCCCAGACGAACTGCTTGTTGCCGATCGCTGGCAGATGGGTGCATGGCCGCGAGCGATGGATCGTGCCCGGCGCGCTTTGCTGCGCCTTTCCGGCGGACGAGGGCAGGCGAGGCTCTTGACCCTATTCGAGGCGCTCACCTTCCCTCGGGTGGCCTGGTCGTTGCACGCCGGCCTCGAGGACTTCACTCAGCCGGGCTCACACGCGATCCTTGCGCATCTGCGAACTCCACCCGACGTCCTTCAATTGCACAATCTGCATGCCCGCTGGTTGAGGCGGGAGGGATTCTTCGATCTGACTCTCCTCTCCGCCTGGAGCCGCCGCGCCCCGTTGGTCCTCACCGCGCATGATCCGTGGCTGCTCACGGGGCATTGCGCGCACCCGCTTGGCTGTCCGCGGTGGCGCATCGGTTGCGGCCACTGCCCGGACCTCGATCTCTACCCGGCCGTGCGGCGCGATGCGACCGCAGCTAACTGGCGGCGCAAGCGAGAGATCTACGCCGCCAGCCGCCTGCACCTCGCCACGCCTTCGCGCTGGTTGATGTCGATGTTCGAGGAGGCGGACTTTCCCGCAATTGAGAGGCGCGTGATCCCCAACGGCGCGGCCAGCGATGTGTTTCGCCCCGGCGATCAGCAGGCCGCGCGGCGGACTCTCGGGCTGGATGCGCATCGGGCAATTGTCTTGGTCGTGGCCAACCGGCTGCGCACCAATCCATGGAAAGGATACGATTGGGTTCGCGAGGTGGCGGAACGCCTGGGCGCGTCCGAAGGTCGCCCGGTGGATATCGTTTGTGTCGGCGACGAGGGGCCAGCGCAGCCAGCCGGACAAGCTCACCTAGTCTTTGCGGGGCTGGTTGAAGGCGAACAACGTATGGCCGATTACTATCGCGCGGCGGATGTCTACTTCCATCCCAGCCGGGCGGATACCTTCCCATTGGCTGTCCTGGAAGCGATGAGCAGCGGGATACCCGTCGTCGCAACCGCCGTTGGTGGGATTCCAGAGCAGGTCCAGGATGGTGAGAACGGGTTCCTGGTCCGCCCGGGCGACCTCGAGGCAATGACCGCCCGCACGCGCGAGGTGTTGGACCATCCGGATCGTGCTCGAAACTTGGGCGCGCGCGGCCGTGAGATCGTCGAGCAGAAGTTCCGCTTCGAGTCGCAGGTGCAGGCCTACCTGGAGTGGTTTGCCGAACTGCGCGAGAAGTGGAACGCGCCTTCGGCCGGCGCGCGAACGGAGCCCACAGGCATGACCCGTGACTGACTTGCCGCTCATCTCAATCGTCACTCCTTCATTCAACCAGGCGGGCTTCCTGAGTGCCTGCATGGAGTCCGTGCTCGGCCAGGGCTACCCGCACCTCGAGTACATCGTCATAGATGGCGGCTCGACGGACGGCAGCCGCGAAGTGATCGAAAAGCATTCGGCCCAGCTTGCCTATTGGGCGAGCGAGGCGGATCGCGGGCAGGCCGGTGCGGTCAACAAGGGTTGGGCGCGCGCCCGCGGCGAGGTTTTCGGCTGGGTGAACTCCGATGACCAACTGGCGCCGGGCGCGCTCGAGCAGGTGGCCCGAACCTACCAGTCTGCTCCCATGGCGGCCATGGTCTACGGCGACATCCAAGAGATAGACACGCGCGGGCGGCCGGTGCACCTCAAACGCATGGCGAACTTCGGTGCGCGCACGCTGCTCCTGGGCAAGAACATGGGCCAGCCGGGAGTCTTCATCACTCGCCGTATGTACCAGGCGCTCGGCGGCCTGGACGAATCGCTCCACTTTGCGCTCGACTTCGAGTACTTCCTGCGCGCGTGGCTGGCCTTTCCTGCCTCCGATATGCACTACACCGGATCGGTGCTTGCCATCTCGCGCCTTTGGGGCGGGACGAAAAGCACCCAGAATGCCTCGCGCTTCGGCGAGGAATACCGCTGGGTGCTCGATCGCGCGTTTGCGCGGCCCGACCTCGATCCGCAGTTGGCGAGGCTGCGCCGGCGTGCGTACAGCCGCGCGGTCGAATTTCGCCAGGCACGCCTGCACTTCGAATCACGGCAGACTGGTGAGGCTTGGCGCTGGCTTCTGCGCGCGGCGTGGCATGAGCCGCAGCCGGCGGAGAAGCTGCGCATGCTGTGGTTCGGCGTGCGCTATCTTCTGGGTTTGCACGTTCCACCGGCGCGGGAATAGGCCATGCGAATCTGCCTGCCCACCGGCATCTTCCCTCCCGACATTGGCGGCCCGGCCTCGTATGTGCCGCGCATTGTGCGTGCGCTCACTGAGCGCGGGCACGCGGTGGAGGTCATCACCCTGAGCGATGCTCCCCAAGATGATGAGCAATACCCCTTCGCCGTGCGCCGCATCCCGCGCGGGATGACGCGTCTGCTGCGCATGGCCAGAACCATCGCGCGCATCACGCAGGCCGCACGCCGCGCGGAGGTCATCTACGCCAACGGGTTGTTCATCGAAGCGGTGCTGGCGCGCGCGCTCGTGCGCCGCCCTCTGGTGATGAAAGTGGTCGGCGACTGGGCCTGGGAGCGCGCCACGCTCAATCATCGGACCAGCGACAGCGTGGAAGACTTCCAGCGCCGCCGCCAACATGCTCGCGACGAGGCGGTGAAGAGACTGCGTGCGTGGGTCACGCGCCGGGCTTCGCGGGTGATTGTTCCAAGCCGCTACCTGGCGGATATCGTTGCCGGGTGGGGTGTGGCGCGTGAGCGCATCGATGTCGTCTACAATGCCCCAGATCTTGCACCCGAGAGGCACGTTGAGCTTGCGCCGCATGCTGGAAAGACGATCGCCGTCGTTGGGCGGCTCGTCCCTCATAAGGGCATCGGGCCATTGCTCCGCGCGGCCGGCACCATTCCCGATGTGCGAGTGATCGTGGCCGGAGATGGGCCATTGCGAGACGCACTTGAGGGTGAATCGGGTCGTCTGGGTCTGCAGTCGCGTGTGCTCTTTCTCGGGAGCGTCTCACGGGAGCAGGTTGCAGGGCTCCTGCGACAGTCGAACCTCTTAGTCCTAAACTCTACCTATGAGGGACTGCCTCATGTCGTGCTTGAAGCCTTTGTCGCCGAGACGCCGGTGCTCGCCACGCGCGTGGGAGGCACCCCCGAAGTTGTTGAGCACGGTGTGAGCGGCTGGCTCATCCCCTCCGAGGACGAGGCTGAGCTTGGCCGGGCCATGCGAATGTTGTTGGAGGACCCTGCGCTCTGCAACCGACTGCGTGAAGGCGGGCGGCGTGTGCTCGCGCAGCGCTTCCGCTGGGAGGCGCTTGTCGAGCAGACGCAGGCCGTGCTGGAAGGGGCGATCCAGTGAATGTCCTGATGCTTGGCGTCGGCGCGGCCGGACTCGGCGACCCGTGCAGCGAGCCGGTCCAGCGTCATCTGGAATACGCCCGCCGGATGAACGGGCACATCGACCTGATCGTCGATAGCCCGCAGCCTATGCGAGTCGAGCATGGCCCGGGGCTGCGCGTGTGGACGACCGGAGCCGGTCGCATGGCGTTTATCGACCGGGCGACTCGCCTCGCAGTGGAGGCTGCCCTCGATCGACCTCCGGACCTGATCACCACGCAGGATCCGTTCCTTACAGCTTACGTAGGGCTGAGCGTACGCCGGCGGATTCGGCGGCCGGTCATCATCCAAAACCATTCGTCGTTCCTAGGCGAACCCCATTGGGTCCGCGAGCGGCCGGTGGTCTACCACGCACTGCGCGAACTGGCTCGAGCGCTTCTGCGTCGCGCGGATGGCTGGCGCGTGGTGAATGAGCGCGAGCGCGAGTACTATGTCGAGAGGTTGCGCTTGCCGCCCGATCGCGTTCGGGTGCTGCCCGTTCCGTGCCGCATCGAGCCCTTCCTCGTTGACCCGGCGCCCTCCGAAGTGGAG
>JBGOXY010000055.1:0-11691 GCA_041479415.1 Anaerolineae bacterium | reverse complement strand
CGCCGAGGGTTACCCGGCCGGCGAGATGAAGCACGGGCCGATCGCGCTCATCGAGCCGAGCATGCCGGTGGTAGCGCTCGCGCCGCGCGACCCGTGGTACGAGAAGATGCTCAGCCAGGTGGAGCAGGCCAAAGCCCGCGGCGGGGTGGTGATGGCGGTGGTCACCGACGGCGACAGCCTGATGCCTTCCAAGGCGGACCACACGCTGTTCGTGCCGGAGGTCTCGTGGATGCTCAGCCCGGTGCTGACCGTCATTCCACTGCAAATGTTCGCCTACCATATCGCCGTGCTGCGCGGGTGCGACGTGGATCAGCCTCGCAACTTGGCCAAGAGCGTCACCGTCGAATAGCGCGCGTGCATCACCCAGGGGCCAGGCCATCCGCCTGGCCCATTTTGTTTTTGAGAGGGAGATTGGATTCTGTTCGCGGAAGGCTGTGACCCCCATCGCGCATTACCCGAGACCATTGCGGATGAGTCGCACAGCCATGTGAAAGTTGGAACGCACGCCGCACTCAGAGCGAGGCGCGTTCGGCGAGGGGCGCGCGATCACAAGTCCACAAGACAAGCTGGGCGGCGAGTGACCCGCGCCCGCGACCCCCGATCCAAGCGGACAAGTTGCCCGAATTCCACTTCCCGAAGCCGAAAAGAACCGATTCCGGTCTGCGTACCGTATAAAGAGATAACTACTACCTATGTAATTAGAAATAGGTAGGAGGACCGAGGAGGTTCATACGGCATGGCAGAGATGACGATCCAGCGCATGGCCTGCGCGCGGGTGCCGACCGAGGAGGGGGAGTTCCAACTGAGCCTGTATCGCAACGATCGCGATGGGCTCGATCACCTGGCGCTAGTGATGGGCGAGGTGGCCGGCGGCGAGCGCGTGCTGGTGCGAGTGCATTCGCAGTGCTACACTGGTGACGTGCTCGGCTCGCGGCGCTGCGATTGCGGTGAACAATTGCATCGCGCGATGCGCGCGATTGCCGCGGCCGGGCGAGGCGTGGTGCTGTACCTGCCGCAGGAGGGGCGCGGCATCGGGTTGCTCGACAAGCTGCGCGCCTACAACTTGCAGGACCAGGGCTACGACACGGTGGAAGCCAACCTCGCACTCGGGCACCAGCCTGACGAACGCGACTACCGCATGGCGGCGCTCATCCTGGGCGACCTGGGCGTGCGATCCATCGATTTACTCACCAACAATCCGCAGAAGATCGCAAGCTTGAAAGCGCTGGGCGTACACGTGGCGCGGCGCGTGCCGCTGCCGGCCCGAGTTCACGCCGAGAACGCGCACTACCTCACGACCAAAGTCCAGCGAATGAATCATATGCTCTCGCTACCGGGCGCGGCGCTTGTGCCGGTGACCGTGCCTGTGCGCCACAATGGACATGGCCGCGAGGCGTGATGGGCCTCATGGGTCGACCACGGGGAGTGGCCTGCGGCGCACGCACTCGAACGCGGGTGAGGTGGGGTCTGCGCCGCGCGGCCGAATCCTCTTCGGGGATTTCTGTTGCAGGGCGGCGCGAATGAGGCGAGGTGCAGCGTGAAGGACGTTTCAACCCACAATGCCGGTTTGGCCATCGCGGCCATGGCTGCGATGAACCCGCGGCCCGCCTTGAGGCGCCATTCGCTGTGGTTCACGGCTCCCCGCCAAGTGGAAGTGCGTGACGAGGAGCTGGCCTGGCCCGCGCCGGGCCAACTGCTGATTGAGACGATGGCTTCAGCCATCAGCGCTGGGACGGAGATGCTGCTCTTTCGGGGCGAAGCACCGGGCGACATGGCTGCCGACGCCACGATTGGCGCACTGCGCGGCACGCTGGCCTTCCCGCTCAAATACGGCTACGCAGCCGTGGGGCGAGTTGCGGCGGTAGGCGATGCGTCGCTGGCCGGCTGGGAAGGGCGGCGGGTGTTCGCCTTTCATCCGCACGAGAGCCTCTTTGTTGCTGCGCCGGCGGAACTGATCGCGCTGCCTGCCGAGACGACGACGGAAGATGCGCTGTTCTTGGCGAGCATGGAGACGGCCGTCAGCCTGGTTCAGGACGTGCGGGCGGTGTTGGGCGAACGGGCCCTCGTGTTCGGGCAGGGCGTGGTGGGTCTCTTGGCGACCGGGTTGCTCGCCGCGCAAGGCCTGGGTGCGCTGGTCACGGTCGATGGGTTTGCCCGGCGGCGCGAAGCCTCGCGCGAGATGGGGGCGCACGCCTCCTTCGACCCCGGCACGGAGAACCTCGCCGCCGCGCTGTGCCGTGCGCTGGGCGGCGAGGCGGATGTGGCCCTCGAAGTGAGCGGCCGTCCGCCCGCGCTCACACAAGCTCTGGAGGCCATGGCCTTTGGCGGACGAATCGTCGTCGGCTCGTGGTTTGGAACCAAGCCGGTGCCGCTCGACCTCGGGCGCGGCTTTCACCGCCGGCGGCTGAGCCTGACCTCGAGCCAGGTGAGCAGCCTGGGAGCGGGGCTCGGCCCGGCCTGGACGAAGGACCGCCGGATGCAGGTTGCCATGGATTGGCTCGGCCGTCTGACTCCGTCGCAATTCATCACGCATCGCTTTGCGCTCGAACAGGCGCCGCAGGCTTATGCCTTTCTCGACCTTCATGCGGACTCCGCCCTTCAGGTCGCATTGACCTACACCGCGTAATCCACCATCTTGCCAGAGGCGGCCATGTTCACTTTGGGCATTGAACGCCGATTCATCGCTCGTCACCGCATGGTCGGGGGGGATTGGGGCCCCGAAAACGACTTGCACTCCCATCCCTACCGGCTGGAGGTCGCCGTGGAGGGGGAAACGCTTGACCGCCACGGTTTCCTGGTAGACCTGGTGGATCTCGATCGCCGGCTGGACGGGCTGATCGACCAGTACCGCGAGCATATCCTCAACGAACTGCCGGCCTTTGCCGGGCTCAATCCCTCGCTGGAGAATTTCGCCAGGATATTGTGCACCTCGCTTGCGGCTGAAACTAGAACCGCCGGCTTCGGCGCGGTGACGGTGCGGCTGTGGGAAAGCGATACCGCGTGGGCCGCGTTTCGTGAGGCGCTTTGATGCGTCTCGGCCTGGTCATTTACGGATCGCTCGAGACCCCGACCGGCGGGTACCTGTACGACCGCCTGCTGGTGGAGCATCTCAGGCGCGCCGGGCATACGGTGAGCATCTTCTCGATGGCCTGGGGCAGCTACGCGCGCCTCCTGCTGCAGAACGCGAGCCTGCGCCTGGCCCGGGACATACGCCGCGCGGATCTTGACGCCCTGCTCGAGGATGAGCTCAACCATGCCTCCCTGGTGGGCCTCAACCGGCTACTGCGCCGCACGGGCCGACCGATCCTATCCATCGTCCACCACTTGCGTTCGGCGGAGCGCGCCGCGTGGCTGCCGCACAGCGTGGTGCGGGCGGTGGAGCGCCGTTATCTCACGGGGGTCGACGCCTTCATATATAACAGCGACGCCACGCGCGTGGCGGTGCAGGCGGTCGCCGGACAGCGCGCGCCCGGGGTGGTCGCCCATCCGGGCGGCGACCGGCTGGGGGCGGGCGTGCCGGCCGCCCAGATTCGCGTGCGCGCGCTGGCGGAGGGGCCGCTGCAGGTGATCTATGTGGGTGCCGTGACGCCGCGCAAGGGATTGCACCGGCTGATCGAGGCGATGGCCGCGCTTCCGCCGGGGGTGGCGCGGCTGCGCGTGGTTGGTGACCTGACACGTTCGGCGGCGTACGTGCGGCGGGTGCGGGCGCAGGCCGAGCGGCTGGGGGTCGCTGCGCGCGTGGAGATCCTCGGCCAGCTGACAGACGACGAACTGGCTGCGTGCCTGGCGACGGGTCATGTTCTCGCGGTTCCCTCCACGCTGGAGGGGTTCGGCATTGCCTATCTGGAGGGCATGGCCTTTGGCTTGCCATGCCTGGCCGCCTCGCACGGCGGCGCAGGCGAAGTCGTGCAGGAGGGGGTGTCTGGCTTCCTCATCGACGAGGACAACCCGCAGGCGCTTGCGAGCCGCCTGCGCGTCCTGGCGAGCGATCGCGAGAACCTGGCGCGGATGGGGTTAGCGGCGAGGCGGCGCTACGAGCAGCAGCCCGCATGGGAGGACAGCCTGGAGCGAATTCATCGTTTCATCGTGGAGGTGGCGCAGACGTCGGCAGATAAGAGGGCGCGACTGCGCCTCGGCCCTCAACCAACCTACGGAGGAGTCTCATGAACAAGTCAGTGCTGCGCGGGGTCATTTTGGCCACGGGTCTCACCACCGCGTTGGTGCATCTGTACCTGAACGTAACTATGGGTCACATTGACCCTCTTTTCACGCTGAACGGGCTTGGCTACCTGGGGCTGCTGGCGGCCTTCTTCTTCAACCTGCCCTGGATCAGCCGTCAGCGGGTGCTGCTCCACTACCTGTTCATGCTTTTTGCGGCGGTGACGATCGTCGCATGGTTCATTCTGTCACCGGATCGAAGCGCCCTGCTGGGCATCCTGACCAAGATCGATGAGTTCATCCTGATCATCGCGCTCTTCCTGGATCTTCGCGCCGAGCGCGCCTAGGCTGGGCATGCTGGCTGAGGCGCACGTCGCTCTCGATTTCCAGCGCTACCTGCTCGCCAAACGGACGGTCGACGACCGTGCGATGAATGGGCGCGTGTGGGAGGCGTTCACGACCTGGCTGGGCGCTCGGCCGGGCCAGGGGCGGGCCGAGTTGCTGGAAATCGGCGCGGGGGTCGGCACCATGCTCGAGAGGCTGGTGGCGCGAGGCGTCCTGGCCCGGGGTGCGTATACCGCTGTTGACGCAGACCCGGGCAACACGCTGCGTGCTCGGGAACGGCTCGGGTTGTGGGCCGGTGCGCGGGGAGCCATTGTCCGGGAGGAAGGGCCCCGCCAACAGCGCATCATCGGCGAGCATATGGACGTGCAGGCCTCCTTCGTCACCGGCGAGGCACTCCACTTCGCGCGTCTCCACGCCGGACGGCAAGCGTGGGATGCGCTGCTGGCGCATGCGTTTCTCGACCTGGTGAACCTTTCACGTGCGCTGGCCGCCCTGAAGCCGCTCATCCGGCCAGCCGGCGTGATGTACGCCACCCTCAACTTCGACGGGGACACCATCTTCCAGCCGGACGTCGACGCAGCGTTGGAGCAGCCGATCCTGGCCGCCTATCACCGCACCATGGACGAGCGGCGGGTGGACGGGCAGCCGAGCGGCGAGGCCCGCACCGGCCGGCATCTTTTCGGTGAACTGGCCACGGCCGGCTACGAGCTGATGGAAGCTGGCGCGTCGGATTGGGTCGTCGTGCCGCGCCACGGCGCCTACCCAGCGGACGAGGCGTACTTCCTGCGATTCATCGTGAGCACGGTCGTGCAGGCCGTGAGCGGCCAGGTGGATGTACCGCAGGAGTCGCTCGAGCAGTGGGCGAACGTGCGCATGCAACAGATCGAGCGGTGCGAGCTGATCTACATCGCCCACCAGTTGGACGTCCTGGCACGGGCACCGTAGGCAGCTCGCGTCCGACATTCGCTGCCCCACAACAACGCTTTCCAACTTCGTCTGCCCGCCACTCTTGGCGGGCAGACGGCTTATGGGCACTGGTGACCTGGGGATAGGTGAATGCCTTGCGGAGACGGTTAGGCCTCGTGAAGGAGGAGCTTGAGATCGTCGTCCTCGGGTGGTCGAGGCGGGGACCCGCAGTTGCGAAGGCATGTTGAACGTCGAGCAGCTGGACGATTTGGACTCCCGCCAGGAGTGGGCGGGATTGACGATCCTGAGGTCGCGCCCAGAGGTCGAGGGACTAAACCCTGGGACTCGCCGAATCGTCGGCGGCGGGAGGCGGAGCGTCTGCGCGATCGCGCGAGAGCAGCGCCGCGAGGACCAGCCCGGTGCCGCCCACCAGCAGGTCGCGCGCACGAATCACGGCGCTGAGGGCAAGCGCCTCGGCCGGAGTTCGACCGAGGGCCGTGAGGGCCAGGGTCAGCCCCGCCTCCAGCGCGCCCAACCCGCCCGGCACAGGAACCAGAAAGGCCAGCCGGCTGGCCGTAACGACCGCAATCGTTTCAACCACCCCGAGCGGCACGCCCAGGAAATGCAGCACCAACCACGTTTCGCCCACCATCAGCACCCAACTGCACAACGAGAAACCCATGGCCGCAAGCAACAAGAGCGGGTGCCGGCGGTAGAAAACGACGATGTGCGTCTCCATCTCCGCCACGGCTGTGTGCACCCGCTGTACTCTCTGCAGCCCGGACGGCCATCGCTCCCGCGCCCGGTCCAGCAGCGAGGTGAGCGGACGCACGCCTCGCGCGGCGGCAACCACCAGGGCCAACGGCAGAGCCAGGATGGCAAGCGCTGCACCCAAGAGCGGCGCCGCGGAGAATCCGGGCAGCAGGCGGGTTTGAGTCGAAACCAGGATGCCGAATGCCAGGAAGGTGAAATTGCCAAGCAGCTCAAGGGCTTTGTCAATGGTGACCGAGGCCGCCGCCACCGGCAGCGGCACGGCCCCGCGCTTGTTGACCAGCAGGATTTGCAGCGGCTCACCGCCAAACTGCGTTCCTGGAGTGAAGTAGCTGATCGAGAAGCCGGCCTCACGATATGCGACGAGCGTCAGCAGCGGTTGGGCAAAACTGAATCCTCGCAGGATGAGCGCCCATCGCCCTGAAAAGACCAGCAGCGCCGCCCCGTTGACCAGAACAAGAATCGCAACCTGGCCGAAGGTGAGGCGTGCCAGAACCTCGCCGATCGAGCGCAGCGGGACGCCGCGCAATGCAACGGCGAGAAGAATCGGAGCGGCGATCCACAGCAGGTGGACCCAGCGCAACCGGAAACCGCGGCCGTGGGGCTTCTCGGCCAGGCTCACGGGGATTCGCCTGCGCGCCGGCCCAACACGCGTTCCTCCGGTTTGGCGAGTGAGAACGCACCGGTTCCGCAGATCAATGTGAGCAGCGTGCCCACGAGCAGCACGGTCGTGGTCGGGGTGAGGCTTTGGATGGCCAACGTGAGGCCAAGCGGGAAGAGCAACACGAACGCGCCCAACCGGCCGCCCGCGCCGAGGCCAATCGAGAGCAGGCAGAGCGTCTCGAGAACGGCAAATCCGGTGACCAGCCCGGCCGAGGCAGGCAGGCCGATCGACGGGAAGCCCGCGGCGAGCGACTGAGGGTTGCGCATCTGCAGGATGATCAACGTCAAGCCTGCCCCAAGAGCAGAAAGGCGGAGGGCGAGGGGAAGCCAATGCAGCAGCCAGCGCTTGGCCGTAGTTCGCAGGCGGGTATAGCCGGGCGAGGCGGAATCTATCGCGCCGCTCACCACCAGCCAATCGCGAATGAAGCTGAAGCTGATCGGGACGGCGAAGATGTAGGCAGCCACGTGGGTCAGGCGGGCGGGGAGAATTGGCCACAGCACGGCGCTGGTGAATCCCATGGTCAACCCGGCGATCGGGCGGCGGCTCATGGAGGGTGGAAGGGATCGAAGCGGGTGCCCCCGCCGGTGCACGATCCACCCTCCGAAGAGGTAAGCATAGCGCGAGACGCCGAGGATCAGGTACCAGGCCGGCAGGGCGCCAAAGGTGACCGCGACGAGCACGGCGATCAGCAAACCCAGCGCGTCGAACTCAATGTCGAGTTCCTCACCCAGGCGGGTCGGGTGGTGGAAGCGACGGGCCAGGTAACCATCAAAGTAGTCGCACACGTCGCTGAGCGTGTACAAAACCATAGGCGCCCAGGCCAGCGCCCCCAACAGCCTGGGGTTGAGGGCGAACCCCGCCAAGAAGGCAATCAACACACCGCGCAGCATGGTCAGATGATTGCCCGGCCCAAGCGAGGCAAGCAGCATTTCGTGGCCGGGGGGATGGTTGGCGGGCAGTCGTCGCCGTGCAAAGAAGAGCACGTACGCCAGAACCGGCAGAGCCAGCCCAAACCAGCGCAGCGCAAAGGTGGCATCGAGCGTGGCCCACAGCGCGCTGCAGACGCCGGCCGTTACGACCGATGAGGCGACGGCCCACACAAGCCACTCTCGCCTCAGGCGCGCCAAGGGGTTCTGGATGTGTCGCGGTCGTGAGCCTTGGGGGTCGGGCATCCGTTGAGTCGGCGAGGGCTGCGACATGGTCTGCCTGCCAGGCTGAGGCCTGGCCTATGGGCGGCTGCGCTTCGGCGAGGGGCCGGGTTGGGCGGTGCCCGCGGAGATGCGTCGGCGACAGGCTGCCACCCAGGCCGGATCCATTCGCGTGAGTCGGTTCTTGCTCAGATTCTCCTTGACGATCCACAGCACATCGGGGCTTGCCGGAGGCAGCAGTTTTTCGAATGCGGGCTTGCCCGCCTGGGGGTGCGCGGCGATGGCCACGCTCCAGCAATAGCCCAACGCCTGGCGCAGCACAAGTCGCTCGGGGTCCATGGGGCCGGAGGTGCGCTTGAAGGGCGTGGTCAGGGCAGCCAGGATCGACAACGTGCGCGCGACATCACGCGTGCGGCGGAGCAAGTCCGGCTCGCACAAGCCGGCGGCGACGGCGCGCCGGACGAGCGGGTTGTCGCTGCGCCACGATTGGAGGCGCGTGAAGAGCATTCCCATATCGGTGCGCCCGACGCGCTGCAGGGCCATCGCCACGGCCTCGCGGATACGCCAGCGCGGGTCACTCGCCAAAAGGCGCAGCCGGCGCCAGGCCCGCTCCTCGCCGCGCGCGGCGGGAATGCCCAGGCCGAGCGTCCCGCAAAAGGCAAGGAACTCGTGAGGCGTGTTGGTGGGTGCGCGCTGCGGGGTGTACTTCAGGTAGGCATTCAGAGTGCGCGGGGGAAGCTCTTCGACGCTGGCCTGCGCCAACTCGAGGTTTCCCCGCGGGCCGGGCAACCCGGACTCTTTCAGCAACAGTGCTTCCACGTCCCGGGCAGCGCGCAGCCGCTGCCGGTAGAGGTCGATCTTGTTCATTGTGGACATCGTTGCCTCACCCCCAAACCTCCTGGCAGGAATTGGCAAGGGCTGCGATTATCCGCAGCCCTTGAGAATGGTGTGGCGAGTGGCGCTCCCCGAGCGCTACTTCTGCGAGGTGAGCCGACCAAGGATACCGATAACGTCGTCGACCATCGAGCCATCGCTGTTGGCGTCCAGCAGGCGTGTGACGACGCCCATCAAGTCGCTGTTGGTGCTGCCCATGTGCTTCTGTTCCGCGAGCAACGTCTCCGAGAGAGTGGTTGATGTCAGCTTCTTCTTCTGCTGCATCTGGCCGAGCACACCCATGACGATCGGGGAGAGCATCATCAACAGTTGCCCGGCATCGACGTTGGTGCCGCGCTGCAAGGTCTGCTCCACGGCCGGGCGGCTTTCGCCCAGGAGATGGCGCAGGATGCCGTCACCCTCGCTCGCTTTGTACTGGGTCACCGCCGTCGGCAGATCGGCAAGGATGCTGCCGTCGTGATCCTTCTTGAGGGCCCTGGAAAGGGATTGGGCGCCGAGCCTGGACTGTGTGTTGCGAGCCAGGGCCGAGACCAGCAGCGGCAGGGCGATGCCGATCGATTGCTGTGCCGTTCGCTCGTCAACGCCCAGTTGGCCGGCGATCGCCGAGATCGTCTGCGGGGTCAACTGGCTGCCGATGGTTTCAATGAGTGAAGGCATGGTTGGGAGATCCCCTTCTATGAATTCAACCCGGCCCAACGGTTCTTGTCTATATTGTAACAGAGGGCCAAGGGCTTTCGTCGTCTTGGCAGCGCGGCAAGGGAGAGTCGTTACGGTGAAGCTGTGGGACCCAAACGGCGACTCTGATAGATATCCGCTTCGATCATGCGACTCATGTCTGGGGTGAAGTAGTGATGCACAAAATACAACATCTGGCCGTCGGGCGAGAAGGCGGGCTCGCCGGCGAGTTGTGAAACAATCTCCTCGGCGGTCCCCCAGGTGCCCTCGGGTGTTCGCCTCGAGCGGTAGACCGCCGGCCCCGGCAGGCCGCGTAGGCTGGGCGCGTCGAACCAGAGCTCGCGTTCGTCCGGGCTGAGGGCGGGTCGGTTCTCGTCCGCGGCTGTATTGACTCCGGAGCCGAGGTTCTCCGGTTGACTCCAACCGTTGGCGGTTTTCTGCGCACGCCACAAGTCGAACCCCCCGAAGCCGCCCGCGCGGCGCGAGGCGAAGATGATTTCGGTTCCACTCGCGCTCATGTGCATCTCGCCGGCCTCCAGATCGAGGTTCACTTCCCGGCCGGCGTTCTGCCAGTCCATCCCGACTCCATCGTGGAGGGTGGCCCGGTAGAGGTCGATTTCGCGCAGGTTGCCGACCCGCACGGAACAGAAGTAGAGCAGATCTCCGATAACAAATGGGCACCCATCCAGCGCCGGCTCATTGGGTGCGGCCAGCCACACGCGTGTGGGTTCGCTCCACGTTCCATTAATCGCACTCGCAGACCAGAGTCCGGTCACGCCGTCGAGCAGTTGCTTCTCGGCGGGGATATTGAGATCGGGCGTGAAGACAAACAGGAAGGCCTGGCCGTCGTGGGTGGGGTAGGGGCTATCTTCGGCGCCTGCAGTATTGATCGGGCCGGGCATCGGCTCCGGCGCGCTCCAGCCTGCGGCGACGATCGGGGGCCACGCGTCGTCGGCCGGGCTGATCTTGGCCGCCGTTGCAGGAATCGCCTGCCCGCGCCCGAGGGTGGGTGCCGGTGCGACACGGGGGGCGCAACCCGCTGCGAATCCAAGTGCGAGCCCGCCCCACAAGAGCGCCACGGCCTGTCTCTTGGCCGTCATAGCAGTCCCTCTGCATGGCCTCAGCTCGACCTGGGTCAACATCCTGCGGCGGACTGGGCTACTCACCGGCGCGATAGGAGTCCCAGAGCTCGAGGGCCGGCTTGGGAGTACCGTCAAACCGGGTCAGGCCCACGGAGGCGAACATACCCAGCGATTCCACATCCTGACCCTGCCCCTGAGCGCGCATCATCTTGGCATACGATTCGAGGTTGAAGTCGCTGAGCAGCAGGTAGATCCAGAAGCGCAGGCGCGGACCCAACTGGTTGTGGATGGCGCGCAGGTAGCCCACCTGGTCTTCGGGCGCACCGGGGAACGGGCCCACGGGTTGCGACGTGTAGCCCCCTTCGGCTACGGCCAGCGGCTTGGTGGTCCGCCCGAGCAGCGGGGCGTAGTAATCAAGCGGGATCTCGGCCGCGCTTTGGAACACGGCGAACGGATAGGAGGAGATCGCCCACACATCCAGCCGCGGCTCGAAGGCTTCCACCGTCTCCCAGTTCGTCTGGTAAGGCGAACGCCCCTCGGCCGCGACGGAGATGAGATTGTTGAGGTCTTCCCACTGGAAGGTGACGAAGACCTGGGTGGAGGGGGCCTCCGCCTTGATGGCGTCGTACAGGCTCTGATACAAGCTGAGATAGTTGGGGAAGTCCTCCGGGAAGGCATCGGCGTAGGTATTGATCTCGGAGGCCAAGCCGATATAAGGGGGATGGAACTCGCGCACGACGCGCAAGGCGTAGTTGGTGATGGCGCTGCGAACTCGAGGGTTGGCGAAGCTGGCCTCCCATCCAACGGGCAGGCCCAAGAACTCGCGACGATTGAGACCGTTGAGCGGGTCCACCACGAAGACCACGTCCATTCCGTTCTGACGCGCTAACACATACTGGTTGTGGATGTCGTTGATGGCCTGCGAGTCGGCCTCCGCCTTCTCGTAGAAATCGCGCCACGGCACGGGCTGCTGCAGCACGATGACATCTGCATGCAGGCCGAGGATGCGGTAGTGGTTGAGAATGCTCTGCTGGGAGGCCTCGGGCGG
>JBGOXY010000054.1:0-11753 GCA_041479415.1 Anaerolineae bacterium | reverse complement strand
GGCGCTGGCGGGGCGGCCGGAGGTGACCAGCGAGGAGTGGATGTCGTTCGCGGCTTGCCTGAGTTATCGCTCGGGCAATTTCACCACGACCGGGGATTTTGCCGCACTCGCCACCCAGTTGGACGAAGCCTCACCGGACCCCTCTGGCCGCCTGTACTACGTTGCCGCGCCGCCCGATATGTATGCCGCCATCATCAAAGGCATGGCCAGCGCTGGACTGATGCGCGCGGCGGCCGGCTGGCGGCGGGTGGTGATCGAGAAACCGTTTGGGAGCGACCTGGCGAGCGCTCGCGAACTCAACCGCTTGCTGCACCAGGTGGCGACGGAGCCGCAAATCTACCGCATCGACCATTACCTGGGCAAGGAGACGGTGCAGAACGTGCTCGTCTTTCGTTTTGCCAACGCGGTGTTCGAACCCATCTGGAACCGCAACTACGTCGACCATGTGCAAATCACGGTGGCCGAGGATTTGGGCGTCGAGCACCGCGGCAAATCGTACGACCGGGTGGGCGTCGTGCGCGACATGTTCCAGAACCACTTGCTTCAAGTGCTCGCGATGGTGGCGATGGAACCGCCCACCTCCTTCAATGCCGATGCATTGCGCGACGAGAAGCACAAGCTGCTGACTGCTTTGCGCCCGCCGCACCCGGGGGAATCGGCGAGGTCATCCGTCCGTGGGCAGTACTCCGGTTATTGCGAGGAGGCCGGTGTGGCGACGGGAAGCCAAACGCCCACCTTCGCCGCGGTGCGTCTGCTCATCGACAATTGGCGCTGGCATGGCGTGCCGTTCTACCTGCGCTCGGGTAAACGGTTGGCGCGCAAGGTGACCGAAGTTGTGCTGCAATTCAAGCGCCCGCCGCACCTGATGTTCCCCTTGCCGGCCGGCGCGGAAATCACCCCCAACATCCTGGCCCTGTGTCTGCAGCCGGACGAAGGCATTCACTTGCGCTTCGAGGCCAAGCAGCCGGATTCACATATCGAGTTGAGTTCAGTGGACATGGAGTTCCATTATCGCGATGCGTTCGGGGTCAGCGCCATCCCCGAGGCGTACGAGCGGCTGCTGCTCGACGCGCTGAGCGGGGATGCCTCGCTCTTTACGCGCAGTGATGAGATCGAGGCGGCCTGGGCTTGGGTCGACGCGATCGAGGCGGCCTGGCGCGCGCCGGACGCGCCCGCGTTGCAGTCGTATGAGGGCGGCTCGTGGGGGCCGCTGCAGGCCGAAGCGTTCATTGCCGCAGACGGCCGCGCGTGGTCCGCGGGCTGCAGCGAGCACGAGTGAAGTGGCAAGGCATGTCCGCCGGATGGACCCAGCGCCGGTGGGCTGTGGCGCGGCGGCTAGCGTAGCTCGCCGCCCGGCGAGGGCGGGAGGGGCGGCCCCGGCTCGAGGGCGGCCTGCCCGCGAGACGGGAACCACGTGAGGCGAACCCGCGTTCCTCGGCCGGGGTCCGATTGGATGGACACCTGAGCGCCGACGAGCGCCGCCCGCTCGTACATGCCGGCCAGCCCGAAGTGACGGTTGCTGACGAGCGTGCTCAGGTCCTGGGCATCCTGCCCGCCGAAGCCCAATCCATCGTCCTCAACCAGTACTTCCAGCCATGAATCCTCCAACCGCCCGCGGACAACAATGCGTCGCGCGTGGGCGTGCTGCAGTGCGTTTTCAACCGCTTGCTGAAGGATTCGAAAGGCATGTCGCTCCACTTGCTCTCCGTAGCGCGCCTCGCTAATGGGGATCTCGAGTACCACTTCCGGCGTCTGGCCGGGTCGGGAGGTGAACTCATCGACCATTTCGGCGAGTGCGGCGCGCAGGCCGTAGGTGAGCATGGCAGGTCGAAGCTGGTGGATCATCTCGCGCAAGTGGCCGACGATTGCGGCATAGCTCGCGCGAAACCGGGGCGAGGGCTCCCGATCGTCGAGGTTCATCGACAGCACGGCCAATTGGTTGAGCACCTCGTCGTGCAGTCCACGCGCCAGGTGGCTGCGTTCGGTCTCGCGCATGTCGACATGCGCCTGGTACATCTGGCGCAGGCGGTCGGCCTGTAGGATGTTATGCAGGGCCACAGCCAGCTGGCTGGCAAGCGCCGAAAGCACCGGCATCTCTTGCGACGCATAGAAATCATCGGGATCGCGCCGCCCCAACAACCACAATCCAAGCAGGGTGTTGCCCAGGCGCAGCGGGAAGACCGCGCGAATCCAGTCGGCAGCCGCGTCAATGGATTCTGAGTGCGGCCGGAACTGCGGGTGAGTGGCGGCCAATGCGAGCACATCTCCGGCCGCCGGCAGTTGATCTGTGGTGACGCCTTGGGCGAACAGAGCTGCAGGCGGTTGACCCTCCCGCATGAGCAGCAGCGCCGATTGGCGCACCAGAAGCGTCGGCAGCACTTCGTTTTGAAGAACGCGCACCAGGCTCGCCTGGTCGAGGGAGGTTGTGATGCGTTCGGTGAACACTTCCAGGAGATTCGCGAGCGGGTGGGGAATCCCGAGCACCCGCATGTCAAACCAGCGCTGGAATCGCGCGAAGAATGTCAGTGTACCAGCGCCGACCAAGATCGCGATGGACAAGCTGATGACTGCGGTGTCACCGGGGAAGTCGATCAGCCTATCTAATGTCAGGCCCAGCAGTGAAGAGCTGACGCCAATCAGGAGGAAGTACGTGTAGTAGGCAAGGACTCGGTTGCTGCGAGTGCCGATGCCACTCAATGCCTGGCGCGATGCCGCGTTGATGTACCCCAAAGGAATGGCGGGTAAGGCCATCAATGCGATACCGCTGACAACGTCGACCGAGCCGAACAGGGTGGACAGCAACGCGAGGGCGGAAGGCAGCATCAACCCGACCGCCAAACCGATGAGCACCAAGGCGACATCCCGACGCTGTTCGGGGTGACGCCTCCAGTGCGCCGCCAGCAAGGCCAGGCTGCCCAGCGCAGAGATGAGGAAGCCATAAGCCAGCGAGTAAAGAGGCAGCCACTGGGCCCATTCGGCCAGGATGATCGCGCCGATGGCGGAGTACAGAGAAAGTGGGACCCATCGAGGAAGAGCGCCCAAAGGTTTAGGGAAAAGATAGTTGAGTTGCAGGTACACCGGGACACACAGCCACCCGGCCGTACGGAAGATAAATGGACTCAGCCAGATATGCGAGTGCGATAGCCCTGAACCGGCGCTTATCCAAGTCGCGGTGAGGTAATTGAAGGCCACCAGTGCGGTGCGCTGCGCCGCTCGTGGGCGGACTGCGAGCAAGGCAAAGGTCCCGGTACCCCAAAACAAGTAGGGCAGCCACCAAATGTACAACAGGCGCGTGCGGACCTCCGCTGAAGTTGGACCTGGCATGACCCACTCCAGCGCAAGCTGTTCGCCCTGGCGCTCGACGATCAGCGGCACGCGATCGCCGGGCGGCACATCGAGGGGCATCTGCTGGAACAGGTTTTCTTCGAATTGGGCCATCGAGACAGCCCCGATTCGAATCAGACGATCGCCGAGATGCAACGGTGAGTCGGCATTCGTCTGCCGATAGAGGCTGCTCACTTTCCCGCCCACCTCCCAATACATGCCAGTGTACGGCAACACAAAGAAGAAAGCGTAGGTGTAGAGCAGGAGCAGAGCCATGACCAGGACGGGCAGGGCGTTCTCGAGTGCGAGGACCAGGCGTGGATGGGCGATCTTCATTCGGAATTCGGATTGGCAGCTTCGCGGCTGAGGCGTGCTCGATGGCCGAAGTCTATTGCGGTCACGGGGTCAACCCACGCGCTGAGGGCTCTCGGGCGCGATCAGTCCGAGCTGGCGCGCACGGGAGACCGCTGCTGGCCGGCTGCGAACCTCGAGCCGCAGGTACGCACCGGAAAGCAGGTTGCGCAGGGTGGAATTCGCGACGCCCAGCTTGCGCGCGATCTGGGCCGTGGTTAGGTCGGGATAGGCCGCGCACAACGAGAGCACTTCCCGTTGGCGAACGGTGAGTGCCGGGCCGTTCGAGCCCGCAGGAGCACTCAAGGCCTGTTGCGCGTGATGGCTAAAGTAGATTCCGCCCGCAGCGATGGTCTTGATGGCGCTCGACAGCTCGTGAATCGCGTCGTGGTCATCCTTGAGAATGTAACCGCTGACACCCGCCTCGACCAGCGCGCGGATCAGAGCGCGCTCGGCATGCATCGAGATGACAAGGATCGCCGTATCCGGGAATTCTTGCAGCAACGCCGGCGCCTCATGCAGGATGGGGTAAGGGTTGGGGTTGTCGGCAGAGGTGGGGACTGAGACATCCAGCACGAGGACGTCCACAGCGTACTGCTGCAGCATCTCCTCCAGATCCCGGCCGTACATGGCGGAGGCCACAACCTTGATGTGCGGGTCGTGCTGCAGGCGGAAGACGTAACCGTCGATGATCGAAAGATGATCTTCCAGGAAGGCCACGCGAGTCGGGTTGGTCATGGGTTCCCCCTGCCTGAAGAATAGCAGAAAGGCGACGGCTCGGGCAAGTCGGGTGCGAGCTTCCAAGTCGGCTGCGGCCCCTGGCGCGCCGGAGCCGGTTGAGAGGTCCCGCTGGTGGGGAGAACTGTCCAATGAACAGACGAGGCCGTCCCCCTCGTGGGGGAGTTGCG
Organism: Anaerolineae bacterium; assembly: GCA_041479415.1. Lineage (GTDB taxonomy): Bacteria > Chloroflexota > Anaerolineae > Anaerolineales > RBG-16-64-43 > RBG-16-64-43. Next base: position 7,170 of record JBGOXY010000054.1, on the reverse strand, counting down.
TTCATCTTGGGAGAAAACCGCTTGGAGTTCCGTGGTGTCCGCCTCTGATATAATGCGCGGGTGTGGGCGGCTAGCTCAGTCGGTTAGAGCGCTTCACTCACATTGAAGAGGTCGGGGGTTCAAGTCCCTTGCCGCCCACCACACGATAAGAAGTCCTGGCCGTTCGGCCAGGACCTTTCTTGTTGCGCAGGTTGTTGTGCGGAGCATCGCCTGCGAGTGGTGCGACCCAAAGCCACTCCCGCAGCGCACGGCTCAGGCAAAGCGTGTACCGGCCAACGCCTCGAGCACCGCTATCACGGCGGAGTTGTCGAGGTCGCCCAGGCCCATCTCGCGCATGGCGCCAAAGAGCTGCGCGTTGACCGACGTCGACGGCAACGGCATGCCGTACTGACGGGCGGTGTCGAGCACAATGCCCAGGTCCTTGGCCTGCATGCGCCCGCGGAATCCGGGCTGGCGGTTTCCGGCAAACAGACGTGGCGCCTTCACGTCCAGCGTCCAGCATTGGGCGGCGCCGCCCCGAATGGCCTCGACCACCTTGCGTGGGTCGGCACCCGCTTTTTGAGAGAAGAGGATCAGCTCGGCCATCGCGACCATTTGCGCGGCGGCCATGATCTGATTGGCGGCTTTGGCAATCTGTCCGGCGCCCGAATCGCCGACATGTATGATTGTTTTGCCCATGGATTGCAGCACCGGTCGCGCGCGTTCGAGCGCCGCCGCCGGGCCTCCCACCATGATCGCCAATGTTGCGTCGCGCGCGCCGACATCACCGCCGCTCACCGGGGCATCCAAACAGCTCACACCGAGCGGCGTGAGGCGCTCGGCGATGAGGCGAGCGGTGGCCGGTTTGATGGTCGAGTTGTCGACATAGACCAGCCCGGGATGTGCGCCGGCGACGATCCCCTGGTCGCCCAATGCCACAGACTCCACATCGGGCGAATCGGGCAGGCAGGTCATCACGAGGTCAACTTGTCGAGCGACCTCCGCCGGATTGGCCGCCGTGCGGGCCCCCGCGGCAGCGAGTTCCTCGACCGGCGCCAGGCTGCGGTTGTACACAACTACTTCGAAACCCGCCTTGAGAATGTTGCGCGCGATCGACTTGCCCATCAAGCCCAGGCCGATGTATCCGACTTTCATGAGTCAAATCTCCTCGATGTGAGCACTTGGGTAAGCCAAAGCGGCCGAGTCGAGCGCGCACCGTTCTCGATGTGGACCTCGCTTATGCCTTGGACACGGGTTCGAGCTGGGTTCCCTTGGCTGTGTCCACCACGAGCCAGCCCAGGGTGGCGATCTGCGCTCGCAATTGATCGGCCAGCGCCCAGTCCTTGCGCGCACGCGCACCCAGCCGTTGCCCCACGAGCTCCATGACGTGCGCATTCGGCGTACCCGCAGATTGCGCGCCGAGGCTCTGGCCTTGGGCCATGGTCCAAACCTCATGCGGGATGCCCTCCGAGGCCTCAGGAAGGCGGAAGGGTCCAAGCCTGTTGATTTCAAATGAGGACCCGCTCTCGAATCGGCTCTCATCTGCAGCGTACAGCAACGTCACCCCTCCGCATCCGATGACGCGGCACGACCGAGAAGCCGGCTCGATGAGCAATCCGGTGTGTTCGTCCAGGCCAACGACTCGGACATCGCGCGGGAGCACGTCCGCCATATCTCGAAATCGCTCTCGGCCAATGAAGCAGCGGCTCGTGTCGAGACCGGGGCCGCCTTCCGAATTGTCCCAATGGGGGATGAAGACCAGGCGCAGGCCGAACGGTGCGAGTAGATCCAGTCCAGGCTTCCAGTGGGCGTCCTCGCCGGCCTTGTAGATTTCATAGATGGGGAGAGCGAATGCGCCGGCCGCGATAGCGGCGGCACTGGCCAAGGCCAGGGCCGCCCCCAAACGGTGGCGCGCAAGAATAATGTGCCAGGTAAGGCTCCCCTGTAATTGACGCACGGCGTAGGTGGGGCTGCCCGGTCCGAGGAAGATTAAATTCGAGTGCAGCAGGGGCGCTGCGACCTGCTCGTCATCCGGACTGAAGGGTGTGCCTCTCCGGCGCGCAGCGACGATCGTGACGACCGGATGATAGTTGTACAGCCGCGAGCGCGCGAATCGGGCAACGCGACCGACAACTTCGGCCGAGTTGAGTTCGAATCCGGCCGGTGTTTCGACGAAGGTGATATCCAGAGGGGCAGTCAGGCTGTGGGCAAGCGCCTCGAAGACTCGCGCCCCGGTCAGCGACGTTTCCCCAGATCCAAACAGTGCAATCGTGCCGGGTGAAGATTCGGCCAAAGAACTCCGCTCCGCGTGCGTGTCAGTTTGGCGGGGCGCGCACTCGGTGCGCACCAACGCGTTATCACTTGCGGAACACCGGCCATGGCAGTATACCCCCCGAGACTCGAGGCGGCAGGTGTTGGAGCCCGGCTCGGCGAGGCAGGAGAGTTCATCCGCCGTACGTCCAACCCGTTTCCCACATCACGAGCGGATGGAACTCGCCCTCGCGGATATCGGCCTCGACAACTTCCGCCACGAACACGGTGTGGTCGCCGCGCTTCACGGTATCGGTGACCCGCGCTTCGACCCACGCCCAGGCATCCGCGAGAATGGCTGCGCCCGAGAACGATCCGCGTTGGAATGAGAAGCCCTGGATACGATCGGCCTCGACACGGGAAGGCTTAAAGAATGCGGCGGCCAGATCCTTCTGTTGCCCAGTGAGGACGTTCACGGCCAGTCGTTGAGATCGTTCTGCCAGCCGATGCAGATTGCTGTCGCTCCTTAGCGCCAGCATAATCAGAGGCGGAACGAACGAGGCTTGCGAGATCCAGTTGACCGCGCCCGCGGCCAGTTCCTCCCCCGCGGCGGCGCTCGCGACGACCATGCCGTAGGTAAGCGTGCGCAGAGCCTGCTTCTTGCGTTCAGGGTCCATGGCTCCTCCATAGTCCTCAGACACACGGGATTGCATTGCGCAGGTCAGGAGTCCTGCGGCAATGGGACCACCAGGTTTACGCGATTCCCCGAGGGGTCTTGCGTCTGATGCAGCCTGTCGATCTCAAGGAGCGGAGCTCCGGTCGCACGCAATTGGGCCAGGGTTATCAGCAGGGCCTCACGTGAAGGCAAGGCCAGGGTGAAGTGCCGCAAACCCGCGGAGGTGGCAGGCGCTTGGGGGGCACCTATCCCGGCCCAAGTGTTGATTCCGACATGATGGTGATAGTCGCCGGCCGCCAAGAATGCCGCCTGGCTTCCGTAGCGCTGGATGAGGTTGAGCCCCAGCCCGTCGCGATAGAACTCGACCGCCGGCTCGAGGTGAGCGACATGCAAATGGATGTGCCCCATGCGCAGCTCGCGCACAGGCTCGCGGCCCTCCATCCCTGCCGCCCGGGCATCGTTCATCAGCGCCTCAAGATCCAGCGCCCCCGTGACCATCGCTAGGGTAGCACCTCGGCGCGGCCAGGAAGCCTTTGGCCGGTCCGCATAGAGCTCGATGCCGTTTCCTTCCGGGTCCGCGAGATAGATCGCCTCGCTGACGCCGTGATCGGATGCTCCCTGGATCGGGTATCCGGTGGAGGCCAAGCGCAGCAAGGCAGCACCGAGCGCGGCGCGCGAAGGGTAGAGGAGCGCCATATGATAGAGCCCGGTCGTCTGAATCGATTGGACTCGGGGCCGGGCGCCCGACTCAAGGCGCACCAGGGACCCTCCCAGGAGCGGGCCGAGCATTGCCTCATCCGGGCCGGCGGAGCGCTCCGTCAGTCCGATGACCTGTCTGTAGAACCCCGCTGTCCGTTGCAGGTCCATGACCCCCAAAGTCACCAGGCCGGGATGGGTGGCCTCATCGATTGGACGGGTCACTGTCAGGGTGATCCTCGGCTTATCCAATTGCCACCTCGTTCTCGATCGGGCGGACTCTCGCGGCAGGTGAGTTTTGTATGCCGCTGGCTGTGAGCCACTTTGACTGCCAGTAGCGCAGGCCGTCAAGCAGCGGGACAAGGTCGGAGCCTGCCTGGGTGAGGTTGTAGCGGGCGGCCCCACCGGTGGAAAGCAGTTCGACAAGGCCTTCCACCCTCAAGAATTGCAGGCGTTGGGAGAGGGTGCGGGGGTTAACGCCGCCCACCGCTTGCTGCAGCTCGCAGAATCGCATAGGTCGAGCGAGATGGAAGAGTATCTGGATCGTCCATCGGGCGCCCAGGATGCGCGCCGTGGCTGCCACAGGGCATTCCTGAGCATGATGGACCGGCTCAGGTGTACGGAATACCACAGCGCCGTTTGGCCGTTCCAGAGCCCCGCTAGGCCCAATATCTGGCATGTCGCCACCGCCTTCTCCCAACGCTGGTGGTGCTATATCCTATATAGTAGATGATAATACTCCGGTCTTGAGATGTCAAGGAGGGAGGAGAGTCGACCCGGCCGGCGATGAGAGTGTTCTCGCCCGCGCGGGCCGGATCGCCGATTGCCGAGTGAGGGGCAGCAATATCGCCCTTCATGCAAGGTGCCAGATGTTGTATGCTAGGCATGGGTCAGAGACAAGCAAGATCTTGATGGGGTGCCGCACGAGAGTCGAGGGGGCTCAGAGGACGCGGGCATCCGGAGGTAGCGTGATGAGCCCCGAAGAGAAGACGTTGCCCGTGCGAGCGACGCGTTTGATCGAACAGCTCGGCGAGGGCGACGCCTACCATCGTCAGACGGCTGCGGAGGAATTGGCCAGCCTTGGCCATCGCGACGTACGCATCCAATTGGCGCTGGAGAAGGCGGCCAGTGATGATGCGGAGAAGAACGTTCGGGATGCGGCCTACGAGGCGCTGGTCATGCTCGACTATCGGCAGGCGACAGCGGAGCAGCGTGCAACGGTTGTCCGGGAGCGATTGAGCGCTACCGGCGAGGCGGCTGCGGGCATGAAGCCGTTGACGCCAAAAGTGCAAAAGCTTCTCGATCGGCTCAAGGCGGCCGATCCCTACCAGCGGCAGACGGCAGCCGAGGAGCTGTCGGCACTCGGGTTCAAGGATGCCCGCGTGCGGGTTGCGCTTGAAGCCGTCGAGGGCAGTGATCCCGACAAGAATGTCCGCTTGGCCGCCCTCGAAGCGTTGGTGATGCTGGACTACCGGCAGCCCAAGGGCAGGCGTTAAGAGGGGCAAAGCGGCGCGCCGCCAAGCCGATGCCTCGTTTCATCATCTAGCGCAAAGCAAAGCGGCCCGCAGGGCGGGCCGCTTTGCTTTGGCTGGGGGTCGAGGATTCGAACCTCGGCAAACGGATCCAGAGTCCGCTGTCCTACCGCTAGACGAACCCCCAAGGCAATTCCATTTTACCACGGTCGCATAGGCTGCGGCTGTCCCCCGGGCTCAAAGGTGCACGTGATCTGAGCATGCGCACGCCCTTCGACCTGAGCACGCTCGATGCTGAATCTCTTGGAAAAGCGGGCCATGCGAGTCGCACGCTGGTCGCGGCATGAGTCGCGGACAGCGATCCCTTCCACGTGCCATTAAGAGTCGCCCCGTTTCCAAACAACAAGAAGAGAGCTGCCGTTTCACATGACAGCTCTCGAGCATTTCTGGGTCTGGACACCGCCCACTTACATTGCGCGCAAAGTGCGCTCGGCGGCACCTAGCCGCGCCAGAACCTTCTCGCGTCCGATGATCGCCATACTCCCGAAGAGCGGCGGGCTGACGGTCTGTCCGGTCACCGCGGCGCGCAGGATGCCGAAGAGCTGCCCGGGTTTGAGTCCGAGGCGTTCGGCCAAGTCGCGCAGCTTGGCTTCCAACGCCGGGTCAGCGAGGTCGGCGTGATCAGCGAGAATCTCGCTCGCCGCGTGCACGGCTTCCGTCGAGGCCTGCGACGTCATGCCCTTGCCCACCAGATCGCTTGCCGCGGAAACCACGTGTTCGCGGAAGAAGAAGCCCGCCATTTCCACTCCGTCGTCCAGCGTGACCACCCGCTCCTGGATGAGCGGCGCGATTCGCCGCAGCAGGGCCTCGTCGGCAGCGAGGCCGGCTTTCTCGAAGAACGGGCGCATGCGCCTCGCCAGTTCCTCGGGCGCCAGGCGCCGCAAGTGGACGCCGTTGAAATGGTCGGCCTTGGTGAAGTTGACCGCAGCCGCAGCCGGGGTCAGGTGGTCGAGGCTGAAGCGTTCGACGAGCTCAGGCAGTGAGAACACGTCCTGCTTTTCGTCGAAGCTCGCGCCCATCAGCGCGATCCAGTTGATCACGCCTTCCGGCGTGTATCCCAGCTCGCGCAGGTCGCGCACGAAGACGGAGTGGCCCTCCTTCATCAGCTCCGCGCTTTCGCGCTTGCTCATTTTGCCTTTGCCGGAGGGTTTCAAGAACACCGAGAGATGACACCACTTCGGCTCATCCCAGCCAAACGCGCGATGGATCATGGCATGCAGCGGCAGGGAGGGCAGCCATTCGGAGGAGCGGATCACGTGAGTGATCATCATCAAGTGGTCGTCCACCATCGCCGCAAGGTGATACAGCGCCCAGCCATCCGACTTGAGCAGGATGGAATCATCCAGGTCCTTGTTGTGGACCGTGATTTCGCCGCGCAGCACGTCCACGACAGTGGTGGCGCCCTCGCGCGGCGTCTTAAAGCGCACCACGTGCGGCTCGCCGGCGCGGACGCGCGCCTCAGCCTCGGCCGGGGTCAGCCGGCGGCAAAGCCCATCGTAGCGCGGCGACTCTTTACGTTGCTGCTGCCGGGTGCGCAATTCCGCCAGACGGGCCGGCGTGCAGAAGCAGATGTACGCGCTGCCTCGCGCGATCAGTTCGTCCGCATGCGCCTGGTAGATTTCTTTGCGTTGCGACTGGAGATAGGGGCCGCAGACTCCGTCCGCTTCCGGCCCCTCATCCCACTGGAGCCCGAGCCAGCGCAGGCTGGCCAGGAGGTCCTCCAGCCCGCCGGGCACCAACCGCTTTTGGTCTGTGTCTTCGATGCGCAGCAGGAACTGCCCACCCGTTTGACGTGCGAGCAGGAAGTTGTAGAGCGCTGTGCGAGCGCCGCCGATATGCAAGAAGCCTGTCGGCGAGGGGGCGAAGCGGACGCGTGCGGGTTGGCTCATCTCAAAATTCCAGTTCCTGGCGGTGAATGACGACGCTCTCGACCAGGCCGACGCCCAGCAGCGCCGACCATAGTGCGGAGCCGCCGTAACTGATGAAGGGCAGCGGTAGCCCCGCCACCGGCAGCAGATTGAGGTTCATGCCGATGTT
>JBGOXY010000053.1:0-11778 GCA_041479415.1 Anaerolineae bacterium | reverse complement strand
TGGAAGACGGTTTAGCTGGTTGCGCCGGCCGGCAGGGCGACCGCCTTCGGCACGGGCGTGCTGGTGCGCGAGGCATGTGGCGAGGGGAAGAGTTTCGAAAACTCCACCTCGTCCAGCGTTTCCGCTTCGATCAAGCGCTGCGCCACGGCATCCAGCTTCTCGCGGTATTGGCGCAGGATGCTTTTCGCACGGTCATATGAGTCGTGCACCAACGTGCGCACTTCCTGGTCGATCTCCTGCGCCACCTGGTCGGAATAGTCGCGCTGCTCGCCGATCTCGCGGCCCAGGAACACCAACTCGTCTTTTTGGCCGTAGACCATCGGCCCCAGGCGCTCACTCATGCCCCAGCGCGTGACCATGTTGCGCGCGAGTTTCGTGGCGCGCTCCATGTCGTCGGAAGCGCCGGTCGTGACGTCGTTGAACACCAAGTCCTCCGAGGCGCGGCCGCCCAGGAGGCCTGAGAGGTCGGCCTTGAACTTGTTGCGCGAATGCAGTGTGCGGTCTTCCTCGGGCAGGGCCAGCGTGTAGCCGCCGGCGATTCCGCGGGCAATAATCGAAACTTTGTGCACCGGATCGCACTCGGAGATAGCCTGCATGACCACCGCGTGGCCGGCCTCGTGGTACGCGATGATTCGTTTCTCTTCCTCGCTGATCAGGCGGCTCTTGCGCTCCGGCCCGGCGATGACGCGCTCGATGGCTTCTTCCATCTCCGACATGGTGATCGACTTCTTGTCGCGGCGGGCGGCCAGGATGGCCGCTTCGTTGACCATGTTCTCGATATCGGCACCCACAAACCCGGGCGTGGACTTGGCCAGCGTGGTCAGGTTGACATCGCTCGCCAACGGCTTGCCGCGCACATGTACCTTGAGGATGGCCTCCCGCCCGCGCATGTCGGGACGGTCGAGCACCACCCGCCGGTCGAAGCGGCCCGGGCGCATGAGCGCCGGGTCGAGGATGTCGGGGCGGTTGGTGGCGGCCACCACGATGACGTTGGTGTCGGTATCGAAGCCGTCCATCTCAACCAGAATCTGGTTGAGGGTTTGCTCGCGCTCGTCGTGGCTTCCGCCCAGGCCGGTGCCGCGTTGGCGGCCCACGGCGTCGATCTCGTCGACGAAGACAATGCACGGCGAGTGACGTTTGGCCTGGTCGAACAGGTCGCGCACCCGGCTGGCGCCGACACCCACGAACATTTCCACGAATTCGGAACCGGAGATGGAGAAGAACGGCACCCCGGCTTCGCCCGAGACTGCCTTGGCCATGAGGGTCTTGCCCGTCCCCGGCGAGCCTACCAGCAGCACACCCTTGGGAATGCGCGCGCCGAGCGAGATGAACTTCTCGGGCTCTTTGAGGAACTCGACCACCTCGCGCAGCTCTTCCTTGGCCTCTTCCACACCGGCCACGTCGTCGAAGGTCACTGTCGGCTGATCGCCGGTGAACATTCGCGCGCGGCTCTTGCCGAAGGAGATGGCCTGATTGTTGGTGCCCTGGGCTTGGCGCAGCATGAAGTAGATCAGGCCGCCGAAGACCAGCACGGGCAGGAGGTAGGTCGCCAAGTTGAGCACCATGCCCCAGTCGCTGGGCTGGCGCACCTCGATGTTGACCTTGCTCGGGTCAAGATCTGCGCTGGTCACGCCATAAGCCTCGAGCTGGATGGCCAGGCTCGAATCGGGTTCTTTGCGCGACTTGGCCTCTTGACCACCGACGTATGTGACGGCCAGGTCGTTCTCGTTGACCACGATCTGCTTGACCTTGCCCGCCCGCAAATCGGCCGCAAGCTGGTTGATCTGGATGACCTCTGTGCGCGCATTGGAGGCCTGGTATTGCTGATAGACCAGCACGCCCATGGCCACCAGAACTATGAAAATCGTGATCAGGTTACGTGTGCGCGACGAATCCACGAATACCTCCCGGAGGGGAATCCACCCCCGGACTCCGTTCAACGGATAGTTTCGCTCCGATTATACCAGAGGGGTATCTGCAAAACGTATGATGCCCTGGGACTCATACCGTTCTCACACAGCGCGATCCAGCAGCTTGTGAAGGCAACTCCTCGTGCGCTGCGCCCAAAAACATAGCCCCGAGCGCCTCGTCAGCTTAGGGAAGCAGTACTCCCATCTGCCCGGGCCTCCGGCTGCAAGAGCCGGCCACGCACCCAGCCTGGCGGGATAAGGGCCCGGCGCGCGTGGCCAACACGGGATAGAAGTTCGCGGTTCGGCGTGGGCCTCGGCCGCCAACGCCATGAGAGTCGAATGCCCGACGTCGCGAGGGATCAGGTGGGTGAAGCGAAGTACAGCAGATAGACCCACATTGTCAGGGGGACCAGCCCGCCGACCGCAATCAACGCAAGAAACGCGAGGCCAACGGCCAGCCAATCTATCCCTGAGGCTGGGCGATTCTCAAGGAGCGGCTCAATGCCGCCCGCCCCGGCCAATCGAGCGGTGCCAGGGGCGGATTGTTGTAGCAGCCCGCGCAGGAAACGTGCCGCTTGCTCCCCATTCCTAAACCGCTCGCGTGCATCCTTCGCCATCATGCGCAGAATGACGGCCTCTACCTCGGCCGGGACGGCGGGTGCAAGGCTGCGCGGGGCGGGGGGCGGGCTCGACACATGTTGCAGTGCAAGCGCTCGCGGGTCTTTGCCGTGGAAGGGGAGATGGCCGGTGACCAATTCGAACAGCACCACCCCCAGCGAGTACACATCGCTGGCCGGGCTGAGAGCCTCCCCGCGCGCCTGCTCGGGAGAGAAATACTGCGGGGTGCCCCACGGCTCCTCGTCGTCCTCGCCGCCGGCCAGCACTGAACGCGCGATGCCGAAGTCGGTCAGTTTGGGTTGCAGGTCGGCGCGCAGCAAGATGTTCTGCGGCTTGACATCGCAGTGAACCAGCCCGGCGCGGTGCGCCAGGCCGAGCCCCTCCGCCAGCAGCAGCGCGATCCAAACGGCCTCCTGGGGTGGCAAACGGCCACGCCGCGCGATGTAGGTCTTGAGGTCCGAGCCCTCCACCAGTTCCATGACCATGTAATACTGATCGTTCTCAAGGCCGAAGTCGTACAACCGCACCAGGTTTGGGTGATCGAGATGAGCCAGCGCCTGGGCCTCGTGCAAGAAGCGGCGCCGAAACGCGGGATCGCGCGTGTATTCATACTTGAGCAGTTTGATAGCCACCTGGCGTCCGAGGGTCAAATCATCCGCGCGATAAATGTTGGCCACGGCGCCGCTGCCGAGCGGTTCGACCAGGCGGTATCGATTGTTGAGGGTCGGCAGGCCGTTCATGATGCCGACGATTCTATCAATAATGTCTGCCGGCGAAGCTGGCCACCGACGGACATGTATAATGCCCGGGGATGAGGTGAGATGGCTATTCGCGCGATGTTCTTGCACAACCCACTGGCAGGGCGTTTCCCATCGTACCGGCTGGTAGCGCGAGCGGCGCGTATCTTCGAACGTCACGGTTGGCGGACCGAGATCCACAGCGTGACGGCGCCGGAGAACGTGGCTGAACTCGCGCTGGCCGCGGCGCGCGAAGGCTATCGGGTGGTCGTCGCGGCGGGGGGCGACGGCACCGCGGGGCAGGTGGCGGCCGGCGTCGCTGGAAGCCAGACCGCATTGGCGGTACTGCCCTCAGGCGCGGCCAATGTGTGGGCCCAGGAACTGCACCTGCCCCGGCTGGCTTGGTTCGACTGGCTGGCTCTCGATCGTGCGGCGGGTGCTTTGGTCCACGGTCGGATTCATCGCATCGATGTCGGCCGCTGCAACGGAGAAGTGTTCTTGCTGTGGGCCGGCATCGGGCTGGACGCGATTGTGGTTCGCCGCAAAGAACCGGTGCGGCGGTGGCACAGGCAGTTCTCGATGGGCAGCTATTTTGCCACGGCGGTCTGGTCGGCCTTGGACTGGCATGGCGTCGACCTTACCGTGCGCACGGAGAGCCGCGAAATCCGAGGGCACTACTTGCTGGCGGTGGTTACGAACATCCATGCCTATGGAGGAGGATTGTTCCAACTCGCGCCCGAGGCACGGGTCGATGACGGCTGGCTCGATCTGTGGCTTTTCGGAGGACGTTCCTTCCCCGAGACTCTCCAGCGCGCCTGGACGCTGTTCACCGGCCGCCATGTGAGCGACCCGAACATCCAGCGAATTGGATTCCACAAATTGACCTTGCAGGCGAATTCTCCGGCCGGCATCCAACTGGATGGGGAGCCACGCCAGGGGCGCTTCCCGGTTGAAATCGAAGTCTGGCCGCGGGCATTGAACGTCTTGGTTCCAGCCGAGGCGCCGCGCACGTTGTTCGTGGATGGGGTGGGCGAGGCGCTGCACGAGGCCTGACCCGCGGTGAGCGCGAGCGGTGCTCGGCGCGCCTCGTACGCCGGGGCGAGGTCGGACCATCTTCGGTTGATGCGTTCTGATATAATGCGCACTCGCGCAGTCGCGCGTGTGAGGAGGCAGCGTGGCAACGTATCTGAATTTGGCGCAAATCGTGCTGGGCGCCGCACTGATTGTGGCGATCGTCCTGCAAAGTAAAGAGGCCGGCCTGGGCGGGCTCATGGGCGGTGAGGCAGGTGGCGTCTTCCGCGCCCGGCGCGGTGTCGAGAAGACTCTCTTCAATATCACCATCGTGTTGAGCGTTTTGTTTTTTGCCATGGCGCTCATCAACGTCATGGTGGTCGGATAGTCCTCAACCTCGGGCGGCCGCCGCGGCCGGCAGTCTTCGCAGCGGCTCGCCCTTCGCGTGGTTCCGCCTCCGCTCCCACACACGAATGAAAAGGTTCCGCTGGCAAATCCTGGTCGCCGTGGCAGGCGTGGTGGCCATCCTCCTATTGCTGCTGGCCGTCAAGGGCCCTGTCTTGCGGCCGAATACGCCGGCAGTGCAGGCCGCGCGCGGGGGCACTTACCGCGAGGCCTTGGTCGGCAGCCTGCAGCGACTCAATCCAGTGCTCGACAGTTACAACCAGCCCGACCGGGATGTGGATCGGCTGATCTTCTCCGGGCTGGTGGGGTTCGACTCAACGGGTGCGCCGATCCCCGATCTGGCGGAGGGCTGGGTCATCGGTGATGACGGTCTCTCTTACACCGTCGTCTTGCGGCCGGATGTGACTTGGCACGACGGGGAGCCTATCACCTCACGCGACGTCTTGTACACATACGGTGTGCTCCAAGACAAGAATTATCCCGGCCCGCCGGACCTCGCGCGCCTATGGCGATCGGTCAAAGTCGCGGCCCTTGATGACCGCACCGTCGTATTCACCTTGCCCGAGCCATTCGCACCTTTCTTGGATTTCCTTTCGCAGGGCCTCCTGCCCGAGCATCTACTCCGCGATGTTTCGGCGGCCGATCTGGCAGGCCAGACCTTCAACGTATCTCCCGTCGGAAGCGGCCCCTTCCGCCTCGACCATCTGCTGGTCGAGCAAGACAGGATCACCGGGCTTGTCCTCAAGCCATACAAGAACCACTACGGCCCCAAGGCCTATCTCGAGGAAGTCGAATTCCGGTACTTCCCGAGCGTTGAGGCAGCTTTTGGAGCGCTGGAGGCAGGCCAGGTCATGGGGCTGGGCGGATTGACGCCCCCGCTCGTGGAACCTGCGCTGCGCCTCTCGATGCTGCAGATGTTCTCTGCTCGCGAACCGAGAATGGCCCTGGTGTTCTTCAATCTCAAGAATGAGGAAGTCCCGTTCTTTGCCTCGCGCGAAGTGCGGCGCGCACTGCTTCTGGCGGTCAATCGCCAGCGGATTGTCGACTCGGTCCTCTTCGGGCAAGCGGTGCTGGCTGCTGGGCCGCTCCTGCCCGGTTCGTGGGCGGCCGACCCGGCCATTACACCCGAGGCGTACGACCCGCTTCAGGCTGAACGCATGCTGGAGACTGCGGGCTGGAAGCTGCCCACCGGGGCGACTGCGGGCGATGCCTCTTACGTGCGCACGAAAGGGGAAACCCCTCTTCGATTCAGCCTCGCCCACCCGGACGACGCGGTCCACACTCGAACGGCGCAGATGCTGCAGACGATGTGGGCGGAGGTGGGCGTGCAAGTGGATCTGCTGGCCGTGCCCGCGGGCTCGCTCGTCAGCGATTACCTGGCGCCTCGCTCCTATCAGGCTGTGTTGGCGGATCTCAGCTTGGCGCGCTTCCCCGACCCCGACCCCTACACCTTCTGGCACCAGACGCAGATTTCGAGCGGTCAGAACTACTCCCAGCTCGACGACCGATCGATCAGCGAGGTGCTCGAGATCGCGCGCACAGAGCCCAACCCCGCCAACCGGGCGAAGCTGTATCGCTCGTTTCAGTACCGCTTCAACTACCAAGTGCCTGCGCTAGTGCTGTGGTACCAGACCTATTCTTATGCGCTCGACGTGCGCCTGAACGGTGTCCGCCTGGGCCCGCTGGTCGACGCCAGTGACCGGCTGACCTCTCTCTCGCAGTGGTATCTGATCTCGGCCTTGGCCACGCCCGCAACAGTGTCCACGCCTTGAGCCATGTGGGAGAGGTTTATCGAAACAAACAGGGGCCGGATTTCCGGCCCCTTTCGATTCTCGCGGGTGAAGTGTGAGGGCTAACCGCAGCCGCATTCTCCGGTTGCATGTGCCTCGTGAGTTGAATCCGCTGTGCGGAAGGACTTGCCGCAGCCGCAGGTCCACACCGCATTCGGGTTGGAGATGTGGAAATCGCCACCCAGGCTGTCGCTGACGAAATCGATCGTTGAGCCCTGCATGAAGCTGTACGACTCCGGATCGATCACGATGCGCACGCCGCCCTCGTAATCGAACTTGCGGTCGGTCTCGCGCTCTTGGGTGGCCGGCGACATCCCGTAGCGGTAGCCGCTGCAGCCGCCCGGGTCGACGAACAAGCGCAGGGCCTTGCCTTCCATTGCGTGCTTACTCAGCTCGCCTCGAACGGCTTCCACGGCGGTCGGCGTGAGAACGATCGCCTCCGCTTGAGTTTCCATATCCATCAAGACCTCCTCTCGAAGGATCCTCCACCAGTAACGCGATATATCATATCCGAATATTTCCCGCTCGTCAATTGGGACTGGCTTTAGCCTTGGAGAAGGCGGATTCTCGAGATTCTTCGCTCGGGAGAGCTGCGCGAGCGGCGTTCAACCGCAGGCGGCTGGTGGCCTATCCCTGCCGCGGGATAGGAGGATCGCGGTCGAGCCATAACTCGCGGTAGACGCGATCCCAATCGGAGAGACCGCGAAGTGCGACAACTGCCCCAGTGGCGATGGCGGTCTGGGCAGCCAGCGAGGACGCGCCTGCCACAACCAGGATCGGGCCGATCAGAAGCCCGGTGAGCAAGTTGGCGCGCGCGGTGTGGCGCAGCCCAAGGTTGCAGGCGGCCCCCACGCCGACGGCCATTGCCAATGAGAGTGGATGTGCCGCGAGCACGGCGCCGGCCGCAGTGGCCATGCCCATCCCGCCGCGGAACCCCGCCAGCACGGGCCAGCAATGGCCGGCCACAGCCATCCCCGCTGCGAGGGGGATGGCCCAAGGGCCGCCGGCCCAGCGCGCGAGCAGCACTGCCAGCACACCTTTGCTTCCGTCCAATGCCAATGTCACCAACCCGGCCAGCCACCCGGCTTGGCGCATCACGTTGGTGGCCCCCGCGTGGCCCGAGCCTCCCTCGCGAATGTCCTTGCGCGCGGCGACTCTGCCCACCCACACTGCGAAGGGCAGCGAGCCGATCAGGTAACCCGCGAGCCCGATCGCCAGCCATCGCAGCGGGTCGGTCACGGAGGGCTTCGCCTGTCGGACAACGTTCTTCGCAGTTGGTTAGAGGAACGCAATCTGATCCCCCGGGTTGCCGAGCGGGTCGAGCCCGAGACGCTCTTCGAGCGATTCACGCGTGAGCAGTGCATCATCCAGCATGCGCCGGACGTGGCGGAACTTGAGGAAGCGCCACCCATTGTCCACGGCTTGCCGCAGCAGCCAGTTGCGGCGCATCTTGTATTCCACCAGCGAGACACGCCCGCCCGGCAGGACCACCCAGGCGTGGGATGGATCGAGGCGCGGGTCGAGCAGGTAGCGCCCGAACGCTGCGGAGGTAATGAGGAAGAAACGAATCGCCGGCGCATCGTCGGCATCGTGGAATTCGAGGGGATTGACCCCGGAGAGGCGGAATCCAAAACGCTCGCCCAATCGGATAAGCGCAGTGCGGACCGATTCGAGGTCGGCCGCCCGACGCTCGGCCAGATCCTCGGGGCGCAGGCTCCACAGTAGCTGCGACTCGTCCTCCTGGCCATACGATCGCAAGCAGGCCCGCACCAGGCGCGCCTCGGGCGTGAGCAGCCCGGGAAAGGTCTCACACACCAGGCGGTCGAGCTTCTCATACGTGGAAGGTCCTTGCTCGGCCAGCAAGCGCGCAATTTCTGCCTCGACACGATCGGCGAGCGGAATGGAAGCAGCCCCCGGGTCGTGCATCCACCAAGTGGAACCCAGGTCGCTCTCTTCCCCTTTGGCAGCCGCCACTTGGGGGTGGGCCTCGGCGGCCTCGTTCACCGCGGCCAGGCAGTGTGTGAATTCGGATTCAGCCTCCCCGGAGGGCGAGGGGAACAGGTGCCCCAAGGCGGCTTGCGACCAGGCGGCCGCGTGAATGATCTCCCAGGCGGTGGGTTCCGAGCGGTCGAGGATGATCTGGTAGGCGGCCTGCCGGGCAACCTGACGCGCCGCGTCAAGGCCGGCCAACTCGGGCGCCGGGCCCAGGAGTTCTCGCCGGCCAGCAGCCCGCCACACGATCTGCGCCGTGTCGGTATCTGCGCGGAGCGCGCGGCCTTCGAGCTGAAAGCCCGCGCGGTCGAACGACCACAACGCGGCTGCCAGGAAGCCCGGCTCCGATTCGCCCAGCAGGCCGACGAAGGGGACCCCCGAGGCGAGGTGGGGCGAAAGACTCTCGGCGGAGGCCAGCAGGGCATTGGCGTGCCAGGCCCAGTCGTACCGCCGGCGATGCAAGACGCCGCGCAGAGGCGCTACTGCCGCCGCACCCCACAGCCAGCCGGCCCATGCCGCCGAGAGAGTCCATAGAGCCTGATTGGGGCGAGGCAAAGCCGTGATCACGCATTCGGCCCCCACCGCCTCAAGTTCGCCAGCCAGCTCGCGGGCCGACCCGGCGAACAGGCTGATCGTGTGAGGCTCGAGGGCATCGCCCGGGTGCCACGCGCGCACTGCCACCGGCGTACGCTCTGCACTCCACGCCGTCATTGCATGTTGCAGCGTCAGCCAAACGTTGACTTCCTTGTAGCGAGCCGGCGCCTGCAGTGAGCGCGGGCGTTGGCGGATGTGCGGTGCGTAGCCGCGCAAGATGTGCGCCTCATCCAAGGCGGTGATTAGCAGAGCCTCAGCCGCGCGCCGCTCCTCTTCGCTCAGATCCAAGCTCTCCACCCGCACGAGAACAGAGAACAAGGCATACAACGCACGCAGCGGGTACACTTCGAGCGCCTCTTCGGCGTGGACTCGGTCTGCATCCCCCGGCGGCGCCAGGCGTTCAAGAGCCAGGTGGTAATAGATGCCGCGGCCCAGGTAGGGGCGGACGACCTCTTCATCCTGGGGCGTGGCCGGTTCTTCCGCTTCGTGGCCGCATTGGCTGCACGTGTAAATGCGCGAGAGCAGCCGGTCGCGGGTGGAGGCCTCCGGCGCAGCCGCCTCTCGCCCTGTCTCGCGGCTCCAAACGAAAGCCTCAGCCTCCGTCGGCTTGTGACACGCACTGCACGTCACCAGGTACAACTCACGCAGGTGATCCTCGAGCCGCTCTGTGGGCCGAGCGCCGGACTGTGTGGGGCGAAATGCACCCGCCGGACCAGAGCTTGGGCGGCGGGCTGAGGCCAGCTTGGCCAAAGTGCTGCGCATCGCCTCCGACGATGGCGGTTGGGCCTGAAGTTGGATGAGCGAGCGCACAACGGGGTTGAGGCAGCCTACCAGCAAGCAGGCTCCCTCGCGAGCCAGCTCAATCGCCAATGCGGGCGATTGCCCGAAGGGATCGACCACGATACGCCGGTCGCCGGCGTACCTGCGCAGGAATTCACCCGCCACGCCGTGTGAAAACGGCGGCAGGAAGACGGCCAAGGGTTCGGGCTGGGTCGGTCGGGTGCCAGGGTAGAAGACCAGGTCCATCGCGTCCTCAGTCCATAGTATAGCGCGGCGAAGGCGCCAGCCAGTGAATCGTGGCGGAGGTCGCGGCTCGCTTCTGGGGAGAACGCGGCGATGGCTAGCGGGCCGAGGCGTGCTCCCTGGAGAGCTGCTCACGCAGCTCGGCATAGCTTGTCATCCCGGCCACCCAGCGCAGAAACCCGCCCAGGCTTGGGCTGAGTGCGCGCAGCTGCTCGACGGCCGGACCGACGGGATCTTCGCCGCGTTCGCCGGGTTGGTCGGCATAAGCGCCATAGAATGCGAAGTAGGCTTGGTTCAGCCGGCGGATTGTGTATCCGTGTTCAACGAACATGCGCCGGCGCTCTTCCATGTAGCTCTCGGCCTGTGTTACCTGGCCCTCTTGGAGCAGGCTGTCCACGGTCACGCGTGTTTCGCGCATCGCCGCACGAAAATCGAACACCGGCGCGGCTGGAGGTGTGACGCCCGGCGTGGCGGTCGGCGGCGCCGGCGGGGGAACCCGAGCGGGGTAGAAGCGGGTGATCACCCGCGCGCCGATCTCGCGTCCCACGATCGAAGCCACGGTCTCGTTCATCGTCCGAGCTTCCGGGGTGAGGTCGTAGTTTGCACCGAGCGGGCGAAAGGACAGGTAGTTGTGGGTCCACTCGTGGGCAATCGTGTCAATAATCCAATTGAGGCTCGTCGTTTCCTGAATCATCGTCGGGTAGGTGCCGATTCCGCCGAGCGGGACGACTAGCGCTGAGAGGCCCAAGCGGGGTTCGACCTTCTGCTCAAGGGCGATTTGCTGCTCGAGCGGCAGGTCCGGGTTCATCTGGATGCTGGCTTCTTGGCGAATCACCTGACGCGGAGAAAGGATCAGGGCGAGCGGAATGGCACTGAAATGGAACGACACCGGCGGTAGTACCTGACCGCCCAAAGCGAACCCCTCTTCGGTGATGAGCGAGGCCACCTGTTCCTCGAGTATGGCCTCCACGTGCGGACGGAGTGCGGTCTGCCTCGCCTGCACCCGGGAGAGGTTCTCGCGCTGCGCGGCGCTCGCGGCCAACGGCTCGGCCACGGCGGGGTCGGCGAAGATTTCGCGCACCGCCTCCTGCAGTTGCTCGGCTTGCCCCTCCAAGGTGATGTATTCCTCGACCAGCTGCGTGCGCTCGGCCGGAGGAAGATAATCCTGCGGGGCGAGCGCCGCTTGGGTGAACTTGAGGCCCAATGACTCCAGCGTCCAACGAGAGAAATCGAATTGGTCGCCGGCAACGAGGAACGCGGCGCGATCCGGGATTGAACGCGGGAACCAGGTTGCGCCGCCGGCCAATACAGCCAGCACGGTCAGCGCGGCCGCGAGGTTGAATGCGCGAGAGGCCGTGCGCCACAAGCGAATAGGCATGCGGCGATAATATCGGCCGGCCCGCTGTGTGTCAATGCGGGCCGGCGTGGGGGGGTAGGGGATGTCGCCGATCGCGAGTTGGGTTACGCTGGCTGGGCACGGCCTATGATCGAGAATTCGACGGATATCGCGTCCGGATGGCGGGAGAGGCTGCGCAGGCACCTGCGAAAAGATTCGAGCGGACATTGCCCAAGCGTGCGCGACATATAGCCCGCATATTCAACGGAACGATGGAGCCGGTCTTTGGCGTTCTGCCTGAGACCGTGCTCGATAATCTGCGCCGACCCGCCTCCGAGAACGCCCTGTTGTGGAACTTGATC
>JBGOXY010000052.1:0-12265 GCA_041479415.1 Anaerolineae bacterium | reverse complement strand
TGCCCTCAGAATTCATCTCTTAATCGAATTCATCGGATTAATCTTACTATATTTTAGAGGGACGGTTGGAAATTGTCAACAACGCGTCGCGTGCGTGGGTTCCGGCTTCTTCTAGGCTGTCTTGGGGACTTGTCTACTGACGGATCAGTGCCGAAAGCTCGACAAGCGATTTCGCCAGGTGCGTGCCGTGCCAAAACAACAGCTTGCCGTCGACCGGGATGATACGTGGCTCGGTTTGCCCTCGTGCGGAGAAGATGCGGGCGAGCAACGCCTGGTCTGCTTCACCAAACGAGTAAGGCTCATTCGGCACGAGAATCACCTCGGGCTGCGCCGTGGCGATTTCGTCTGGCGTCACCCGCGGGTAGCGGTCATCGCGCCCAGCCGCCACCTCGGCGGCGGCCTCGTTCCACTCCGCTTCGAGTGGATAGCGCCGGCGCCGGTCCTCGAACACGTTGATCCCGCCGCACGCGGCCAGAACGTCGCTGGCGTAGGTCTCGCCGCAGAACGTCATCCACCAGCGCGGGTCGTCGCGTGAGGTGTCGCGCCAGATTGGGCAGAACACCCGATGCGAGCCCTCGCCGTTCGCGGCCCGCGCCCACTCCACGGAGCGCACGAGCCAATCGATTTGCATCGCCATCTGCCGCGAACCGAAGACCGCCGCCAGCACGTGGAGATCGGTCAGAGCCTGCTCGACTGAGTGCGGGAACGTGAGCCATACTGCAACACCGCGTTCTTGAAGTGCGTTGACGGGCGCCTCACCGTTCTCTTCCTGGTTGGCAATCACTAGCTCCGGCGCAAGCGCCACGATCTTCTCCACGTCGGGGTTCTTCGTCCCGCCCACGTGCGGTAAGCGCGCCGTGCCCTCGGCAGGTAAGACGCAGAAGTCGGTCACGCCAACGACTTTCCCGCCCAGGCCGAGATCGAACAGGCTCTCGGTCATCGAGGGAACGAGCGACACGATTCGTTCAGGCGCTGTCCCGGCGAGAGGGAAGGTGTTCATCGGGTCCAGGCTACTCCCAGGGTAACGGTCGGCGCGGGCTCCCCCCACACCTCCACCTGGCCCTGCGGTCCGAGCGTAAGCGCGACATGCTCGCCCAGGCCCAGGCGGTAAAGCGTGGGACGTTTGAGGATGGCCAGGCAAGCCATCCCTGGAGCATGGTGCGATTGAATGACGGCTTGGCGCAGCCAGCCGCATCCGGCGGCAAGATCTTCGGCTTCGATCACTTCGCCCAATGCCTCGCTGCTCCGCCCCTCAGAAAGGACCACCGCGCCGTCCTCCAGCGCCATCAGCAGGCTCTCGCCAACTCCGGATTCCTCAAACGTCTTGGCCAGCTCGGCCGCCGAACTGGTGTCGGGGATGACAATCATGGCCGCTTCGCCCAGGCGCTCGTCGCCGCCCGGGCTGCCAAGGATCACTATCTCTCCCGGCAGTCCGCACACCGCGCCGCACTCGGCCAACCGGACTTCGGCCGCCTCGCGGGCTTCTGCAAAGGGTGCCAGCACCACCAGTTGGCCCGCCTGTTGCACAAGCGCCGCGGCACGCGCCGCAATGGCGTCATCGGCGGGTCCGCCACACAGGATCAGCCAGCCCCCACCCTGGGGTCGCATGAAGAAGGATTGCGGCGGGGTCATGGTCTCACATGCACAAATGGGAGCCGCGACGTCATCCGTCGGCGTGCCGCGGCATATCGCTCGTGGCGGCGAGTGGCTCGGCCGGTGCCAGGGCCGGTTCCCTATTGCCGCGTCGGCGGCCCGCCCTGCGAGCTCGGCGGCTTGCCGGGGCCCTGGCTCTTCTCGCCGGAGGTGTTGCACGTGCAGCCGCCGCCTTCATGACGGTCGCATCCGTTACCGGATTTGGCTTCCAGCGCTTCAAGCTCATCCAGGGGCTGCAATTCGCTGCGCGCAAACTCCACCCGGCCGGTTTCTTCGCCTAGGTCCACCAGCACGCCCTCGCGCAACGGGAACACGTCCACCACCTTGCCGTCGCCGCGCGGCGTGCGCACGCGCTTGCCTCGCTTGGGCAGCTCCGCTCGCGCCTGGACGTATTGCTCGTATTCGTAGATCAGGCAGCAGCGCAGGCGTCCGCACATGCCGGTAATCTCGCTCGGGTTGAGCGAGATGCCCTGCGCTTTGGCCATCTTGATCGAGATCGGGCTGAACTCGGTGAGGAATTTCGAGCAGCAGCGCGAGGTGAGGCCGCATGCGCCCAGCCCGCCGATCAGCCGCGCCACGTCGCGCGGTCCGATCTGACGCAGCTCCACCTGGGTTTTGCCGAACCGCTGCTGCATGTCGCCGCGCAGCGATTTCAGCTCGGGCTTGTCTTCGCCTTCCACCGAGAAGAGGTAGGTCAAGTGGCTGCCGTCGTATCCGTACTCGGCGGCCACAATCTTCACCCCGCGCAACGCAAGCTGAACGGCACGCTCCCGGCACACCACCAGCGCCTCCGGCTCGCGTGACTTCCACGATTGCTGCAAGAGCATGTCCTGCGCCGAGGCTGGGCGCTCGATCGATCGCCAGCCGCCCTCGGGCTGTTGTGCTTCGTTGACGAACTGCACCACCTGCCCGATTTGCCGGCCGCGGGCCGTGCTGACCAGAACGTAGTCACCCTCGTGCACGCGCTCAGTGTGTGCTGTGGCATCGAAGTGATATATCTTGCCCAGCTTGTGAAAGCGAATACCGACAATTGTCGTCATCGCGCAACCTTCGCATGTCGTCCTAAGGTAAAACCAACGGGTGTGATCGAGTCGTCCATTCCATCGCACCAAGATCGAATATCGGCCGCAACCGCCACGGCTCTACTTGACCCACAAGGTCAACTCCTCGCCAACCTCTAACGGGTGGAAGGCGTGAGCCATTGCGTAGGCCACGAACTCCCCCTCCTCCTCTGCTTCCCTGCCGACCAGAATACCCGCCGGCGGCTTGGCCGTCAATACGGCCTCCAGTTCCGCCGGCGAGACCACGTGCAACGCCGCGCGCGCGGAGCCTGGCACGAGCGAGCTGACTCTCCAGGCAAAAGGTCCGCTGGCGAACTGTTCATAGATCGGCTCCCCGCCCTCCAGCACGTAGATCGGGCTGAGGGTAAGCACCGGCCCTGCGGCCTCCTGGGCGATTCTCTCGCCGACGGCACGCACTGCGGTGGGTGACCACGCCTCCGAGTGCAGCAGGCTGCGCACTGAAGTCACCTCACTGCGCGAAAACCACGTGGCCGCCAGCGCCGCCAGGATCACCCATGCGGCTCCGAGCGGCCATCTATGCCTGCCCAGGTAAACTCGCGCCGCCGAGAGCACGGTGGCCACAGCTGCAAATGGCACAAGCATGTAGAAGTACTGGAACCAGCTCGGGGTGGGCGCAAGGGCGCCCCACACGAGAAAGGGGAAAAGGATGACGATGGCCAATGCCACGCGCTGCCCCTCCGCGCGGAAACGAAGAACGCGGACGGCATCCGCAGCGAGGAATATGGCCAGGCTGATGAAGAGGAGCGCGCCGCGCGGCTCGAGCAGCACTTCGCCAAGAACGAACTTCAACTTGCCTGTCAGGTCCATGGCCGTGGTGAACCCCATGGCCAGGCGGTAGGCCGTGTTGAGTGCGGCATACTCAAAGTTGCCGAAGATGAAAGCGCGGGGCGCCGACCATGCCAGGGCCAACGTTGGCACCAGTCCGAGGGCGCCGCCAAGGGCGTATTGGGCTAATGCCCGTGTGCGCCGCGCAAGGCCCTCGCCCCTCGACCACAAGAGGATGACCAGCGCCAGGCCGACTGCCGCCGGGGCAAAGCTCAGGCGCGTACCCACGGCCAACCCGGCTGCAAGACCGGCGCCGACGAGATGCCATACCGACCCATGCCGTCCGGCCGCGCGGCTGAGCACGAGTGCGAGAAGGAACAGGGCTACGGCGGCGTCGTGATTCCACGCCCTGCCAACCGTGTAGAAGGAGAGTGGCGAGAAGGCCATGAGCACCACCGCCGAGCCCGCCATGCTCATGCGGAGCAAGGGCCCGGCCTTCTCCAGTTCGCTCCACACCAGCCAGTAGACCAAGCCCAGCGAAAGGAGTGCAAAGCCGAGCGATGCCAGTCGCGCCGCCAGCAAGGGAGACGTAGCCACAAGGTCGATCAGGCCGTAGAGGTACACCAAGTTCGGGAGGTGGAAATACGGGTAGTCGCGATAGGGGAGAAGGCCAAAACGCGCCAGCAATACGCCGCTCGCCACGAACTGGTGCTCATCGTGGTCCACCTCTCGCGGCAGAGCCACCCCGGCCAGCACTGCGCCCACCACCAGCAACAACAAAACCGCGCATGCCGCCGAGAGCGGTGTGAGCCTGCTTCGCCTTGAGCCCTCGGAATTCATGGGCCGCGTCGCATTTCGTTATGCCCTGAGGTCAATCCCTGACATGCATGACGGAGGGAGATCCAGTCGCTCCGGTCGCGATCACCCACGCGCATGGGAAGCACGTGGCGAGCCAGGAACAGGCTCACCCGACGGTCTTGATCGAAATCGGTTGCCCGCCCGCCAGGGCCGCAACGCTCACGCGAGCCGCCAGTCGCTCGGCCAGTTCACGCAGGGCGATGCCCACCGGCGAATCCGGGTGGCTCAACACGACCGGCACGCCCCCATCGCCCCCCACCCGCACTGCCGGATCCATCGGGATCTCGCCGAGGAAGGGCACCTGCGCAGCTTCGGCCAGGCGCTTGCCGCCGCCACGCCCAAAGACATCCATCGTCTGGCCATCCGGCAGGAGCAGGTAGCTCATGTTCTCGACGACGCCCAGAATCGGCACCTCGAGGGTGCGGAACATCTCCAGCCCGCGCGAGGCGTCATCCAGCGACACCTGCTGGGGCAGCGTCACAATGACGCCGCCTGTGAGCGGGATGGACTGGCTCAGGCTGAGCTGTGCGTCGCCCGTTCCGGGGGGCAGGTCGATTACCAAATAGTCCAGCTCGCCCCACAGGACGTCTGCCAGGAACTGGCGGATGGCCGAGTGCAGCATCGGTCCGCGCCAGATGAGCGGCTGGCCCGGCCGCACCAGGAAGCCGATCGACATGACGCGCACCCCATGCGCTTCGGCCGGCACTAACTTCTTGCCCTCAGGCGAAGGCATCGAGCTGAGCCCCATCATGATCGGGACGTTCGGGCCGTAGATATCCGCGTCGAGCAGGCCCACCCGCGCCCCGGCCTTGGCCAGGGAGGCCGCCACGTTCACAGCCACGGTGGTCTTGCCCACACCGCCCTTGCCCGAGGCAATGGCGATGGCGTTGCGCACGGGCATTTCGATCAGGCCGCGGTCGCGCCCGTCGGAGGGCACCGTCGATTCGAGTTGGACCTCGACTTCGCGCACGCCCGGCAGGCTGCGTACGGCGTCGGCCGCTTCGCGTTGGATTCGATCGCGCAGCGGGCAAGCCGGCGTGGTGAGCACGATGGTGAATGCGACGCGCCCCTCGCGGATCTCGAGGTCGCGAATCATGTTCAGGGTGACCAGGTCCTTGTTCAACTCCGGTTCCTGAACGCGGCTCAGCGCGCGCAGGACTATTTCGGGGGTGAGTGATGGCGCCGATGTCAACGTTCACCTCGCTTTTCAATGCTTAGCCGGCTGCTTTCCAGGTAGGCCTGGATGTCCTTTCGCGCCCGTTCGAAGAGCTTGATCATCTCTTGATCGGTCCCGCGAAAACGCAGTACGGCCTGCCGTGCGCAAGCTGTACAGCCGCGCATGGCCCGGTACGAATCCGCCTGGCAGGTCAGGCACCCATCCAGCCGGACCATCATCAACGCGAAAGCCAGGGCGTCCGGGTGCTCCTCATCCAAGTGGCAGATGCGATCCACCAGCCGCCGCCACGCCAACCCGCGCAGGTCGCGCAGGGAAGGAGCGACCCGCAGCGGGAAGAGCATTTCGGCATCTTCGTGATACATCGCGTGTGCGTCCCTCGCGCCGGCTCAGGCAGCCGCCTGGGCCTTGGCCTTGCGTGCCTCTTTTTCTTTGCGCGCCTCTTCCTCGCTGGCGTAATTGCTGGGGCGGATGGCTGCGTAGTAGGAGACCGGCCGCGAGAGGCGCTGCTTGTCGAAGATGTGCGCCTGGCGCCGGTCGTAGGAGGCGATTTCGTAATCGTGGTCCATCTTGATCGCATCGAATGGACAATACTCGGCACACAACCCGCAATTCATGCAGATATCGATGTCGATGTAGAACTCAGCCGGGGCCGGCACCGGCGATCCGGTCGCCGAGTCGGTGGTGCGGACAATCCAGATGCACTGCGGCGGACACACTTTGGCGCAAATACCACACGCAGTGCAGCGGTCTTGCTGCTCCCCGTTCGCACCTTCTTCGTGAATCAGGAAGGGGATGTAGCGGAATTCTTCCGGTACGGGAATCTTCTCTTCCGGGTACTGGATGGTGAACAGCCCGCGCACGTTCTTCGACGAACGGTGCTGAATACCTTGCGGCGTGCCGTAACGGCCCTTGCCCAGCCAGCGCAGGTCGTCGAGGTATGTCTCGAAGAAATGGCGCAGCGTGGTGGTCAGACCTTTGACGATGCCGAGACCATACATGAGTTCGTCCTTCCCGCGCTAGCGGTCCACTTCCCCCAAGGTGATGTCGATGCTGCCCAGGATGACCACGGCGTCGGCAATCTTCTGCCCGCGGCACATCTCGCCCAGCGGGGTCAGGCTGATGAACGACGGCGGGCGCACATGGTAGCGCCACGGGTTGGGCTTGCCGTTGGAGACAACGTAGAAGCCCAGCTCGCCCTTCGGGCCGTCGACACGCGCGTAAGATTCGCCGGCCGGCACCCGCACCTGATACATCGCTTTGCCGGTCTGGATCTCGCCCGCCGGAATGTCGCGCAGCGCCTGGTGCAGGATCTTCAGGCTTTCGCGCATCTCGTCCAAGCGAATCAAGTAGCGGTCATACACGTCACCGTGCGTGCGCACCGCCACATTGAAATCGAAGCGGTCGTAGATCCCGTACGGCTCGGCGCGGCGCACGTCATACGCCACTCCCGAGGCGCGCAACACCGGCCCGGCCGCGGCGTAGGCAATCGCCCGATCGGGCGGCAGGACCCCCACCCCAATCGCCCGCCCGCGAAGAATCTCGCTCCCGCTGAGGAATCCGTCGAGCTCGTCGATTTTGCGCGGCAGGCGCTCCTCGACCAGTTCGCGGATGCGCTGCAGGGTGCCTTCCGGGAAGTCGCGCGCCACCCCTCCGAAACGGAAATAGTTGCACATCATGCGCGAGCCGGTGATGGCTTCGAAGAGGTCCAGGATCAACTCGCGGTCCTGGATGGCGTAAAGCGCGGGCGTGAAGTAGGCTCCCAGGTCATTGAGCAGGAAGCCAATGAACCACAAGTGGTTGCTGATGCGGCCCAGCTCGGCCATGATGATGCGGATGTACTCGGCTCGCTCCGGTGGGCGGATGCCCATCAGCTTCTCGACCGCCAGCGCGTAGCCGAAGTTGTTGCTCAGTGAGTTGATGTAGTCGAGCCGGTCGGTGAAGGGCATGTTCATCAAGAAGGTGTTGCGTTCGCCGATCTTCTCGTGGTTGCGGTGCAGGTAGCCCACCACCGGCTTGATATCGATGATCGTCTCGCCTTCAAGCACGGCCACCATGCGGAAGATGCCGTGGGTGGAGGGGTGCTGCGGCCCAAGGTTGATCAGCATGCGGTCCGTGCGCAATCCGCTGCCGTTGCCGCCGGGTTCGATGCGCCCGAACGAGGCATACAGCGCATCCTCCCCTTCCGGCACCCACCCCTCCAGCGTGAAGCCGGGGGGGTATTCGACGTTGCTGCCGAACGGGTTCTGGTCTTCGCTGCGCCGTGCGCGGCCGCCCGGCCAACGCGCATCGAAGGGTTTGCCCTCCTGCTCGTAGAATGCTTCTTTCCAATCCTTACGCATGGGCCAACCGGCGAAGCCTTCCCACATCAAGATGCGGCGCAGATCCGGGTGCCCGTCGAAGCGGATGCCGTACATGTCGTAGGCTTCGCGCTCCTGCAGCTCCGCACCGGGGAAGAGCGACACCAGCGAGGGCAGGTGAGGGTCGTCGCGCGGCAGGAGCGTGTGCAACACCAGAGCCCCCCCGCCTCGAGTGCGGAACAGATGGTAGACCACCTCCAGCTTGCCTTCCGGCAGTTGGTCCACTCCGCTCACGCAGGAAAGGTAGTCGTAGTGGAAATCATCTCGCAGCGTGCGGGCCGCCTCGACCAAGCGCGCGGCCTCCACGCGGTAGCCCGCATAGCCCGGGCGCGTCTCATGCGCCAGCGCGTCGCCCAGACGCGCTTCGATCTCTTGCTCCAACGTTGTGGCGGGCGTAGATGTCATCGAGTGCCTCGGCAGCTAGGATGAGGGAAGGGTCGGAGACGCCGCGCTGCCCTGGGCGGATGCCTGCGCCGCGCGTTCGCGCAAGAGGCCGGCCTGGCCCGGGTTGATCAGGTCGGGCCCCAGCAGCGGCAGCGGCACTTCCGCTGCCGTCTCGCGCCGGTACCACGCCACTTCGCGCAGCGATTGGCCGTCGATCTTTTCTTGAAGGTGGATCAGCCCGTGCAGCAGCGCCTGGGGTGTGGGAGGGCAGCCGGGGACATAGACATCCACCGGAATGAATTGGTCGATACCCGGCACGACGTTGTAGCCTTCTTTGAATGGCCCGCCGCCCGAGGCGCACGCGCCCATGGCCAACACGTACTTGGGCTCGGCCATCTGGTCGTACAGGCGCACAATCTGCGGCGCCATCTTCTTGGTGACAGTCCCCGACACGATCAGCAGGTCCGCTTGGCGCGGGCTGGGGCGCATGATCTCCATACCGAATCGCGAGAGGTCGAAACGGCTGGCCGCCGTGCAGATCATCTCAATGGCGCAGCAGGCCAGCCCGAAGAACATCGGCCAGATGGAATTGCGGCGGCCCCAGTTGTAGATCTTGTCGAGAGAGGTGATGGTCACTTTGCCTTGCAGCTCAGGGGGGATGGCAGTGCTGGAGACGTTGGGCCCTTCGCTCATCGACTGTCGCTCTCCTCATACCAGGCGCCAACAATGCTCAACAGCATAGCGTCGTTGGCCAGCGCCGGGTCGTCGGCGAATTCCGGCAGGGCCAAAACCCACCGGTGGATGGTCTCCAGTCCAAGCGAGGGCAGATTGGCATGCGGATGCTCGCGCGCCAGCGCCTGGGCCAACATGTATGTGTCATCCCAGGTGAGAGCGTCGGGCTTGGCAGATCAATCGTCTGCGGGATTTGCCAATGCAGGCCGGGCTCGGCGGGCCGGAGATCGCCGAGAATTATACCGCCCGGATAGGGAGTGTCAAGGAATGGGGTTATTTACGGTGTTGGTCTGAGTAATTCGGAGGGAGAAACCGCAATTCGGATAAATGCACGCCATTATGCAGATAATCATCACGACAGCTGCCCGCCAGGGGGAGGCGAACAACGGCAGCTAACCTTCGCCCACGGCCGTCTTGAGTTCGCGGCACACCGCATCCACCTGCCCCTCGGTCATCACGCTCGAGAAGGGTAGCGCCAGGCTCTGCTCCCCGAGCAGCTCGGTCACCGGAAAATCCCCGCGACGGTATCCGAATCGTTCCACGTAGAACGGCTGCAGGTGGATCGGCGAGAAGTAGTTGCGCGTCGGGATCTCCCGTTGGAGCATATGGCGTGCAACGTCGATACGGTTGGCGGGCGGCAAAATGCGAACGACATAAACGAACCACGAAATGCGCGTGGTTGTTGAAGCGATTTGCGGCGGGCGCACGCGCTCCAAACCGGCCAGACGCTGGGAGTACCACATCGCTACGCGGTGGCGGCGGTTGATGAGTTCTTCCAGGCGTCGCGCCTGAGCTACGCCGAGTGCGGCGCTG
This sequence comes from Anaerolineae bacterium, assembly GCA_041479415.1. Classification (GTDB taxonomy): domain Bacteria; phylum Chloroflexota; class Anaerolineae; order Anaerolineales; family RBG-16-64-43; genus RBG-16-64-43. Next base: position 2,444 of record JBGOXY010000052.1, on the reverse strand, counting down.
AGCTCGTCGAGGCGGTAGTTGTAACCCAGCCGAACGTGTTCGAGCCAGGTGGCGCCCGGCGCGCGGCCCTGATTGCGCAGCGATCGCGCCATGTCTGCCCACTCGCCGCGCCCGGTGACCAGCGCCCCGCCCTCGCCGGTCGTCATCTGCTTGTTGGGATAGTAGGCAAAGACGCCCACATCGCCCAGCCCGCCGGCCGGCCGTCCCTTGTAGCTCGAGCCAAGTGCCTCGCAGGCATCCTCGATGACCACTAGTTTGTTGGCGCGCGCGACCTCTCGCAACCGGTCCATTTCTGCCGGCTGGCCGAATACATCGACGGGCAACAGCCCGCGCAACCGAGAGGGGCGCAGCTTCTTGCGCCGATGGCTGCGCGGTAAGAAGGCCTTGGCATTCGTGCGACCGCGGCGAATGGCGGAGACAGCCTCCTCGACCCGCCCCGGATCGATGTTGCCGGTGCTCTCATCCACATCCACGAATACGGGCAGCGCTCGCTCATAGAGCAGGCAGTTGGCGGAGGCGACGAACGAGAAAGGAGTGGTCACGACCCAATCGTCTTCGCTCAGACCCGACGCAATGACAGCCAGATGCAGCCCTGCGGTGCCGGAGTTCACTCCCACCGCATTCTGCACGCCTGCCAGGCGCGCCATCTCGGCCTCGAAGGCTTCGATCTGCGGTCCCATGCTCAAGTGCGGCGTGCGCAAGACCTGCACGACCGCATCGATTTCAGATTGCGAAACATCGGGAGCCGACATCGGGATCTTCATTCGTTGCTACTCACCTCGGATGGATGATCTGGTCTGACACCCGGTCCCCGGGTCTTGCGCCTTATTGCGAGCCGTGCAGGAGGACTTGGGCAGCTTCGTCGAGATCGCGGACTTCCACGTCGGCCCCATCGCCCGGGGTTGGCGGCTCCTCACGCGCGTGAAGCCCCTCTGCGCGGCGCACGCGCATGGTGCGCATGCCCGTCTCGCGCGCACCGCGGAAATCCTTGGCCGGGTTGTCCCCAATATAGCAGGACTCCTCAGCGTGCACCTTCATCCGTTGTAGCCACTCTTCGAACGGCGCGCGGCTCGGTTTCCATCGCTCGCGGGCCTCTTCGCCGCCGATGACAACGACCTCGAAAGCATCGGCCAGCCCGAGTGCGCGCAGCTTGGACTCTTGCACGGTGCGGAACCCTTCGGTGATCACTCCCCGCCGCACCCCGCGAGATTCGAGCACCTCCAACAACGCGGCGGCATCCGCGAACATCGAAATGTGGGGCGAGTGTTCGCGATAGACCGAAACCATGTCATGGACCCAACGTGCGGGATCGAGACCTCGCTCCTCAAGCCAGAGGTTAAACACCTCTCGCCGGAGGCCCGCGGCAAACAACGCGTCGAGCTCAGCTTGCACAATCGGCGCCCCAAGCCCGAGGTGTGCCTCGGCCCATTCGGCCACCGCCCGATATCCGCTGCGCACAAAATCGCGCTCCGGGTAGAGGGTGTCATCCAGGTCGAATGCGACGGCGGCTAATGCGCGCATGGGCTTCATCGTCGAGGAAGAACGAATCATCAAAGCGTGTCAAATATAGGCCAGTCCGGTAGGTGCCGATGGGCGGCGCAGCAACTGGCAGGCCGGCGGCCTCTTCGAGATACCAACGTGCGAAGGGCACGCCTGCCGCAAGAGCCAACGGCGCGCCTCCGGCAAAGCGCGCGTTGATCTCGGTGAACAGCGGAGTCTCGCCGCGCGTCATGCATTGCACCGTGATCGGGCCGCGCACTCCCCAGCGCGCGGCAATCTGGCGGCAGCCCTCCCAGATACGCGGCTCAGACACCGTGACCCCTTTGGCCACCTCACCCCAGCGCACCTCGATGCGCCGGCGCGAGACCACCGCCCACAAGTCGCCCCCGGCCCCGCAAAAAACATCACTGGTGATCTCCGCGCCGGGAATGAACTCCTGAATAATCGGATTCTCGACATACGAAAGAAAGAATTCGAGCTGGCGCGGGTCCTCCACCTTGAAGGCCCCCTTGCCCGCACTGCCGCCACGCGGCTTGATGAAGACCGGATACTCGAAGCCGTTGGCGGGCACATCCTGCGGCAGCCAGGTGCGCGGAGTCGGCAGCCCCAGTTCGCTGAAGAAGGCATGCGTGCGCCATTTGTCGCTCGCCGTCTCGGCCGCCTCTAGGTCGACGACGGCCACTCGTGCCCCAGCCCGTTCGAGAGGCTCGCGGTGGCGAGCGAGCATGAGTACATCCGGGTCGATGAGCGGGAAGACAAGGTTGACCCGCTCATCACGCACAATCTTCTCGAGCGTGGGCAGGTATTCCGCATCCTCCAGCCGCGGGACGACAAACGACGTGTCGGCCGCTTGGTGGCTCGGCGCCAGCGGGTCGATATCGGCGACCAGGATGCGCCCCGGCAATCCTAATTCGAGATAGGCCCGGCGGAAGGCGCGCAGCAGT
>JBGOXY010000051.1:0-12313 GCA_041479415.1 Anaerolineae bacterium | reverse complement strand
TTGTTTGTCGAGGTCGGGGCAGCCATTGGCTTGGCGCTGGTCCTGATCAACGGGGCCGGGTTGCTCGACAGGCTCAACCGCGAAGTCTCTTCGGCCCTTGGGCGCACAACGCCCACCCCTCTGATTACAGCCGTGGTGTTGCCCTCAGGACACACCCCTCCCAATTCGCCCGGCGGCGCGCAACCCAACCAGGATGAGATTCCTGCCAATCTACGCGCCCTCGTGCAATCGATGCCAGCGCCGGCGGCACCTACCAGCGGGCCGGAACAGGCATTGCTGTTGGACGTGCCGGCGATTGGCAAGCTGGCCATTCCGGTGGTGGAAGGCGACGGCTGGGAGCAGCTCAAGCAGGGCGCCAGCCATCACATTGGGTCGGCCGATCCGGGGCGCCTGGGCAACATGGTACTTTCCGGGCACAACGACATTTACGGAGAGGTGTTCCGCGATTTGGACAAGTTGGCACCCGGCGACGAGGTGCGCGTTTCGACGTCCCGCCAGGTGTATATCTACCGCGTGGTCGGGTGGCGCTTGGTGACGCCGACGGAGGTTGAGGTGATGGCCGCCAGCGCGCGGGCGACGCTGACGCTGATCTCGTGCTATCCGTACATGATTGACACTCAGCGCATCGTGGTGACTGCCGAACTCGTGGAGAACTGAGGGCGCGGTATAATTCGGTCCGAGGAGACAGTGTATGAGCCGAAAGATGGTGCGCCCGACTCGCTCGGAAACCTTTAACCCGAACTATTCACACATCAAGAAGGACCTGCGGCGCATCGCGCTGATCGCCGCTTCGTTCGTGGTGGTGATGATCGTGCTCTCCTTCGTTCTCAAGTAGCCGATTTCACCGCGTCCTTGGCCACGCGTTGCATCAGGCCCGCCTTGACGGCGGGCCATTCGTTTTCGAGAATACTGTAGACAACCGAACTGCGGCGGTGGCCATCGGGGAGCAGCATGTGTTCGCGCCACACACCCTCGCGCACGGCGCCCAGCCGCTCCAGTGCGCGCTGCGAGCGCAGGTTGCGCAGGTCAGTCCGGAATTGGACACGAACGCAAGCCAAGCGCTCGAAGGCGTGCTGCAGCAAGAGCAGTTTGGCTTCGGGGTTGACGATTGTTCCGCGATATCCTGCGGCGTACCAGGTGCCGCCGATTTCGATGGCCCGATTGGGCGCATCTGCGTTCATGAAACGGGTGGCGCCCACAACCCTGGCCTGACCCCGATGGAAGACGACGAAAGGCATATCGCTGCCGCGGGCCTGGTGCTTGAGCAAGAGGGCCACCCAGGCCTCCATATCCGCCAGTGAGTCCATCCGTCCGTACGGCATGAATCGCCAGATGTCTTCGTCGCGCCCAATGTCGAAGAGCGCTTGAGCATGGGTTGCTGCCAAGGGGAGCAGCCGAATGAACCGGCCTTCGAGGGTCAACGGCTCGAGCGGATGCGGCCAGACCACCATCGGTGTATTCTCCTGCTCTCCAACCGAACGAAGGCACAGGGAGCTGCCTCCGCTGTCGTGCACAGTCTTGCCACGCACTGCAGTGTTGGCCAAAGTGCGGGTGTTATAATCGACCGTCCGAAGCATACCAGAACGCACAACCGCACGAGATCAACGGGATTGGGGAATGTCGTATCTACCAACGCCGAAACAACGTGAATCGAGACTGCCGAAGGTCCGGCCGCCGCGCGTGCCGAAGATCCCGACCGAGAGAATGAAATTGGTCAACTGGGGATTGTGGGGGCTGGGTGCAGCCTTCGTGGTGGCCCTGGCGGCCTCGACCTATATTGCCTTCACGCTGGTGCGCAATATCGTCGCCGCGGGCAGCGGCGGGCTGGCGGGCATTTTCTCTCCCTCGGCGCAGAGCACCAGTGCGGCGCCGGGGATTACCCCGCCGCCGGGCCTGATGGCCGGGCCGACCCCCAAACCGTGGAACAGCGTCGAAAGGGTCACGGTGTTGGTCATGGGCCTCGACTATCGCGACACGGTGACCAGTGATGGCCCGCCGCGCACCGATACGATGATGCTCATCAGCTTCGATCCGGTCGGGCTCAACGTCGGCATGCTCTCGATCCCGCGCGATCTGTGGGTGGAAATACCCGGCTTCGGCTACGACAAGATCAACAAGGCCTACTTCGATGCCGAAGCCTACCGCCTTCCCGGAGGCGGGCCGGCGCTGGCGATGCAAACAGTGCAAACCCTGCTGGGCGTGCCGATCGATTACTATGCGGTGATCGACTTCGGCTCGTTCATGACCTTCATTGATGAAATCGGCGGCATCGACGTCGACGTCCCGGAAGAGGAGCTGCGCATCGACCCAATCGGGCCGGGTAACACCATTCGCCTGCATCGCGGCCGGCACCACCTCAACGGTTCGGCCGCCCTGGCTTACGCCCGCGCACGCAGCTCGGAGGGCGGCGACTTCGACCGCGCCCGCCGACAGCAAGAAGTGATCTACGCGGTTCGCGACAAATTGCTCAGCCTGGAGTCCTTGCCGCTGCTCATCGCGCGTGCGCCGAATCTGTGGAACACGGCCATGGGCGGTGTTCGGACCAACCTGACCATCGACCAAATGCTCTCGCTGGGCTGGTCGGCCAAGGATGTCTCTCGCGACAACATTCGCTCGGGCACCATCGGGCCGAACCAGTTGCAGTCGATGCAACGAATCGACGACCTGGACGTGCTCATCCCCAACTTAGAGAAGGTGCGCGCGCTGCGGGATGAAATCTTCACCTCCGCCGGCTCGCCAGGGCCGCTGACCCCGGTGGCCAATCCGGGCGAGTTGGCACCCAAAGAGGGCGCGAAAATCGAAATCCTCAATGGTTCTGGCATTCCGGGGCTGGCCGGCGCCACAAAGGATTATCTGGTGCGCATGGGGCTTCCCGAGGCCAACATTTCCGTCGGCGATGCCGCCGGATACTACCCCTCCACCCAGGTTATCGATTTCAGCGGCATGCCGTACACCGTGCGCTTCCTGGTGGAACTCATGGGCATTGCTTCCGGCAACAATCTCAGCCAAGTCAGCCTCGAACAGGGCATCGACGTGCAGTTGATTCTTGGCGGGGACTGGAGAGTGCCGGCATCCTAGTGCGAGCTCCGACAATCAGGACGACGGTCATCAGCGCGCTGCTGCCGTTTGTCACTCCCCGCGGAGTCATCTCCCGCCCAGAATCCAGGAGCGCGCTCACCTGCGCGTGCGGAGGCAGAGCATGCAGGACCTGACCGAGCACTTCGTGGAACTTATCCGGCACACGTCCACCGACCTTCCGGACGACGTGCGCCGCGCGCTTAGCGAGGCCCGTGATCGTGAGGCACTCGGCTCGGTGGCCCGCGGCGCCCTCGAGAGCATCCTGCAGAACGTCGAGCTGGCGCGCCAGAAGATCTCGCCCATCTGCCAGGATACAGGCACCCCGATCTTCTTCGTGCGCTACCCTGCCGGATGGAGCAGCCGCGCGCTGCGCGAGCAAATCCGTGCGGCGGTTGCCCTCGCCACGGAAAACGCCTACCTGCGGCCGAACGCGGTCGACAGCTTGAGCGGGAAAAACAGCGGCACCAACCTGGGCGACGAGGCCTTTCCCAGCCTGCACTTCGAAGAAGTCGAAGGCGACACCCTGACGGTCGATTTGTTGCTCAAGGGCGGCGGGTGCGAAAACGTGGGCGCGCAGTACTCGCTGCCCGATGACCGCCTGGGGGCGGACCGCGACTTGCAGGGCGTCCGCCGGGCGGTGTTGGATGCGGTCCACCAAGCTCAAGGGCTGGGCTGCGCGCCGGGCGTGTTGGGCGTCTCCATTGGCGGTGACCGCGGCACCTCCTATGCTCTCTCTAAGCAACAACTGTTGCGCCGACTGGACGACACCAACCCCAACCCGGACCTGGCGCGCATGGAAGCCCGGCTGATGCAGGAGGCCAACCGGCTGGGCGTGGGGCCGATGGGTTTTGGCGGCGCGACGACGGTGCTGGGGGTCAAGATGACCAGCCAACACCGCCTGCCGGCCTCCTACTTTGTCACTGTGTCGTATATGTGCTGGGCCGACCGCCGGCGGCGGCTGACTGTCCGTGGCGACTCTCAGACCATCGAGTAGGGGCAGGAGGACTGCATGATACCGTTGCACATGCCGCTCTCCGAAGAAGCCATCCGCGCTCTGCACCTGGGAGACTCGGTGCTGCTCTCGGGAGTGATGATTACTGCCCGCGATGCGGCGCACAAGTGGATGATCGACACCTACATTCGCCGCACGCGCCCGCCCAGCGGTGACGATGAACAGACCTATGCCGCGCTGCGGGACCTATTGCGCGGCGGGGCGATCTACCATTGCGGGCCGGTGGTGGCGGGGTTGCAGACGAAGCAATACGTCTTCAAGGCCGCCGGGCCGACGACCTCGATCCGCGAAGAGCCGTACCAGGGCGAGGTCATGCGGCATTTCGAGGTGCGGGCCGTGATCGGCAAGGGCGGCATGGGCGCCCGCACACTGGCGGCCTGCAGCGAGATCCCGGGAGTCTACCTGCACGCCATCGGCGGGGCGGCCACGCTTATTGCCGAGACGGTGACGCGCGTTCAGGGTGTGCTCAAGCTGGAGTTCGGCGTGCCCGAGGCGATGTGGGTGATTGAAGTGGCGGACTTCCCGGCCGTCGTGACGATGGATTCGCACGGGCAAAGCTTGCACACTGAAATCGAGAAGGCCTCGCGCGGCGAGCTCGACAAGCTGCTGGCTGGTTGAAGCGCACAGCTGCAGGCACCGAGGGACGACGAAGAAACCGAATTCCCCATGACGGCATCGCCTAAGACCAAGCCACTCTCCGACGCGGCGGAGCAACCGCCGGGGCTCTCCGCGCGTTGGCTGCGGCGCATCGTCGTCCTGGCCTTCATCTTCGTCGCGGCCGGAGCGCTCTATCTTGCACCCCATGGCCTTTTGGGCGCCGCCGACGGCGTGGGCTACGCTGTGTGCCACCGCATCGAGCTCCGTTCGTTCCATCTTGGTGAGCGGGCGCTGCCGCTGTGCGCGCGATGCACCGGCACATTCCTGGGCGTCTTCACGGGGACGGCGCTGTTCATCGCCACGGGCCGAGGCAAGCGATCCGGCTGGCCACGGACACCGCTCATTCTCGTGCTGGCCGCACTCGTCGTGCCGTGGGTGGTGGACGGGACCAATTCGTACGCCGCACTTTTCAGTAGGCTGCCCACACTGTACACACCCCACAACTGGCTGCGTCTCACCACGGGCACATTGGTCGGGCTGATACTCCCGGTCTTCCTCCTGCCCGCCGTGAACCAGACTCTATGGCGCGAGCAGGACACCCGGCCGGTTCTTGGCAGCTTTGGCGAGATGGCGCTCTATCTCGCTGCAGCTCCAATTCTCATCGGCCTGGTGCTGCCCGAGAACGCGCTTGTGCTCTATCCGCTGGCACTGTTCAGCGTAATCGGCGTACTGGCCACACTGTGCGGCGTGTACCTGGTGCTGTGGCTGGTCATCCTGCGCAGCGAGAATCGATTTGTCCGCCTGATCGAGGCCTGGCCGCACCTCCTCGCGGCTCTCACGCTGGCGTTGCTTCACATCGCGGCCATTGACATGTTGCGCTTCAGCCTCACCGGCACGTGGGGCGGTCTGCGACTGGGGGCTTAGGAGCCTACGGAAGATCAGTGTCCGGCTCTGGCCCCCACCCTCGTTCCGAGGGCAGGCCCCCAACCCCTCCCCCGGCGAGCACGAGTCTCAATGCGAGAGATTCTATCCGGGGGAGGGGCGAGGTCTTATTCAAGGAGACCGGGGCCAAAGGCCCCGGTCTCCTTGATTACCTCACTCCCTCTCCGCCAACCCGCCCCGGCGTGCCGAAAGCAGACTCCCGGCGGAGAGGGGGCAGGGGGTGAGGTGGAGTGTTCTTTCCGCAACCTGCTGGTCCGTGCCCCCGACTGCAACTCACTCATCACCCCCTGCGTAGATGAATCATGAGACCCGGCCACCGTTCGGCGCGAAGCACGCCGAACGCTGGGGCCGTTGACGGCTGTTGCGCTCGAGGTCGACAGCGAGTGTGGTAGGATGCAAAGCACGCGATGGGTCGCGGTGCATCTCTTGGATGCACAATGGCTTGCGGAGGAGAAAGATGGATTCTTTGCTCGGGGTTCTCTCGGCCTTTGGCCTTTCGGCCAGCGCTGGGTTGAACGCCTACATCCCCTTGCTGGTCGTGGCGCTCATGGCCAAGCTCACGCCGTGGATCAAGCTCTCGGCGCCGTGGGATGCGTTGACAAGTTGGTGGGTGATCGGCATACTCGGCGTGCTGCTGCTGATCGAGATCTTCGCCGACAAGGTTCCGGCGGTCAACCACATCAACGACATCATTCAGTCCTTTGTGCGACCGGCCGCCGGGGCAGTGGTCTTTGCGGCCAGCGCCCACGTCATCACCGATGTCCATCCGGTTGTGGCCATCGTCGCCGGGTTGCTGGTGGCCGGAGGCGTGCATGCGGTCAAGGCGCTGGCGGTTCGCCCGGCAGTGACCGTCGCCACAGGTGGCACGGCGAACCCGATAGTCAGTGCCGGCGAAGACATCCTGGCCACGGTGATGTCGGTATTGGCCGTGGTCATCCCGGTTTTCCTGGGAGCGCTTCTGTGCGTGGTCGCCGCCTGGGTCATCTGGAGCATTTGGCGGCGCGCCAACCGTGAGGCCCGCGAAGCTGCCTAACCGCGCCTGACTCTGGCTTGCTAGTCCATTGAGTGCCGCCGCGTCAACCGCGGCGGCACTCGTTCATGGATACGCCATAGCCAATTCGGCGAGTCAGGATTACAATCCCATCGAGCTGACGCCGAGCGGGGTGAGGATCGCGGGCCGCCGGCAAAGGCTGACAACATTCGACGCGCGGTATTCCATTCTTCGGAGGAGAAGCGATGAATCGAACGACAGCAATCATCCTGACCGTTGCCACCGCGCTGTTGTGCGGCTGTCCGGGTCTGTTCGTGTGCTTGGGCGGCGTGCTGACAGCGGTGGGGCTGGGCACGTACACCAGTGAATTGATGGGCACCACCGCCAGCGGCGCTACACCGACGTGGTATGGCGTGGCGGGCATCTGCGGCGGACTGATTCTGATCGCCATCCCGGTCATCGTCGGCATACTGACGCTGCGCAAGAAGAAGCCCGCGGAAATGCCGCCGGCGGTCTGAGTTCGAATATCATCGGTCGATGAAACCAAAGGGCCTGGCTCACGCCAGGCCCTTGCCGTTCCTGCGCGACGAGGCAGGGCTCGCAGGGGCGGCTAACCCCTGTCGAGCGGTCGCCCCTGCTGCGCCAGAGCCTCGAACGGCGGGCGATGTTCGCGGACGAGGGCCTGCAGGTCCGCGAGGCCGGCGGCGGCCTGGGCGCGATCGTCGCAGGAGAGGGGCAGCCCGGCAAATTCCTCCTCGTCGAGAAGAAGTGACGTGCCTTCGGGCGAGACGAAGAGGTCGAGCGCCAAATCTTCACTCTCGATCAGGCTGCCGTGCATATGCGCCGGACGGGCGATATTGCAGTACCAGCCCTTGAGCTGCGATGACTCGCCGGCGTAGATCTCGAAGACGTTGTACCAGCGGCGGGTGTAATAGTGTTCGAGCATGCGATCGCCCTGGGCCAGAGTGAGATAGGTCAACCTGAGAGTAGGCCTCGCGAAGCGCGCCTCCAGGAGAATCTCATCCGCGTCGATGTGGACGGCCCGTCCCGTCCAGCGCAAGACCTCTCGGCCTTGCCAATCGCGCTTCTCCACGGTCACTTCAGACACAGAACGGCCTCGGGTGCAAGATGGATGGAAAGAGCGGTGCCGGGCGCCGCCGGGTGAGGTAGATCGAACGCGAGGCGATGGGTTGAAGAGTCCAGTGTCGCCCTGTAGGAGTCTCCCCTAAACGACACCTCTTGAATGATTCCACGAACGACGTTGTATCGGCGGTGCGCGGTGCGCTCGATGGTCAGTGGCGCCCGTCGAACCAGCAGGGTCAGGTTGACCCCAATTGCATGAGGGGTGTGCGTACAGCGCGGCGCGAGAACCCCCAACTCGCTCTGTGCTCGCAGCGGCGAGGAGCGGATGACGCGCGCCTGCACGAGTGTGCCCATATCTAGGAATTGGGCTACCCAGGCCTCCCCGGGGTCGGCATAGACCTCGGCCGGTGTGCCGCTGCGTTGGATTCGCCCATCGTGGATAAGCAACAACCGGTCGGCGATGGCCAGCGCCTCCTCCTGGTCGTGGGTGACGTACAGAGCCGGGGTCCCATCCAGGGCGAGGATTCGCCGCAAGTCGGCCAGCAGCTGATCGCGCAATCCGCGGTCGAGCGAGCCGAGCGGCTCGTCGAGCATGAGCAGGCGCGGACGCGGCGCGAGCGCGCGCGCCAGAGCCACGCGTTGCTGCTCGCCGCCCGAGAGGTCGGTCACTTTGCGCTGGGAGAAATCCGCCAGGCCGACCCGCGCCAGAGCTTCACGGGCGCGGATCTCGGTCTCAGCCCTGGGCAGGTTCTGCATGCGCAGCCCGAAGGCTACGTTCTCGAGCACGTTGCGGTGCGGGAAGAGGGCGTACTCCTGGAACATCAGGCCAAAGCCGCGTGCGTGGGGTGCGACAGGCGCCAGATCCATTCCTTCCCACATCACCGTGCCGGCCTCGGCCGGCTCGAGCCCGGCGATGATTCGCAGCAGCGTGCTCTTGCCGCTACCCGAGGGACCGAGCAGGCAGGCCGTCTCGCCGCGCGCCAGGCGGAAGGAGATGCCGCGCAAAAGCGACGCCCCCTCATAGCTCTTCCGGACCTCACGCACCTCGAGCACAGTGGACACCTCGCGCACCTCTAGAATTCTCCAACGCCGGGCAGGCGCAGGCGTTCGATGACCAAGATGCCGGCCAGGGTCAGACCCATGAGCAGAGTGGCCATGGCCAGCGCTTGGCCGTAATTGAGCGCGCCCGGCTGGGAGAGGAAACGGAAAATAGCGATGGGTACGGTGGGGTACTCGGGGCGAGCGACGAGGGAAGTGGCGCCGAACTCGCCCATCGAGATGGTGAAGGCAAAGGCCGCGGCCACCGACACGGCGCGTGCGACGATCGGCAGATCCACCTCGCGCCATGCGCGCCAGGGCGAGGCCCCCAGGGTGGTGGCGGCCATGCGCAGGCGCTCGGGGATGGAGGCCAGCGCCGGTTGCAGCGTGCGCACAACGAAGGGCAAAGCCACCAGGCTGTGGGCCAGGGGAACGAGCAGGGGTGAGGCGCGCAGGTCGAGCGGTGGCGTGTCGAGCGCCACCACGAAGCCGAGCCCCAGAGTGACGGCCGAGGTGCCCAGCGGCAGCATGAGCAGCGCATCCACCTGCCGGCCGAAGCGGGAGGTGCGCGCCAGGGCCGAGGCGGCCGGCAACCCGAGGGCCAAGGCGATGACGACAGTGGCAGCCGCGTAGCCGAGCGAGTTGCGCACCGCGGCGATGGGCGGCACGTAGAACAACGCCTCGCGCCGGTTGATAAACAGCTCGCGGTAGTAGGACAGCGTGAGGCCGGCGGACACGCTCGTTCGCTGACCGCGAATCGGTTCCAGGCGTGCGATGGAGCGTGCCGCGAGGGCCGCCAGCGGCGCCACGAGCAGAACGAGCAGCAGCCCGACCAGCAGCACGGCGGCCAAACGCTGGCGGGGGCCTACCGGGCGCCGGGAGGCTTCCACCGCCGCACGCGGTGCGCTGGGCGACGACACACGCGGGGCGAGCCGGGCGTAGAGCGTGGTCAGAGTCAGCGTGCATGCGATCTGAATCAGCGAGAGCAGCGCGGCCAACGGCAGGTTCAGCAGGTGCAGAGCCTGAGTATAGATGGCCACCTCCAGCGTCGCGAAGCGCGGTCCGCCCAGCATCAGCACGACGCCGAAACTGGAGAAATCGAACAGGAACACAAGCACCAGCGCCGCGACAATGGACGGGCGCAACAAAGGCAGAGTGACCTCCCGCCACGCACGCCAGGGGCTCGCGCCCAGCACGCGCGCCGCGTGCACGAGACGCGGGTCCAGATGCGCCCAGGCGTTACCCACCAGCCGCAGGACAACCGCCGTGTTGTAGAAGACATGGGCCGCAAGGATCGCCCACAGCGTGTTGATGAACTGGATCGGCGGCACGCTCGCGCCGCTGAGGGCCATCAGCCCGAGGTTGAGCCAGCCGCGCGGGCCGAGCAGAGCATTGAAGGCGACCGCGACCACCACCGTGGGCAGCACGAAGGGCAACGTGGTCAGCGCGCGAAGCAACCGTTTGCCAGGAAACTCGAAGCGCGCGAAAAGATAAGCGCCTGGCAGGCCGACAGCACACGTCAGCAGGGTAGACAGCGAGGCCTGCCACAGGGTAAACCCCAAGGGGTTGAGGATCGAGTTGAGCGCGAGCGGCTGCGACTCGCCCACCGCCGATAAGCTGAGCCGCAGAATGGTGAACAACGGGTAAAAGAAGAAGAGCGCCAGAAACGCCAATGGCAAGACGAGCAGGAGGAGCGATCGACGCGACCCTCCTGCGCCGTAAGAACCCTGCGGCACGAGACCAGCGCGAACTATCATTCAAGGACCGCCTGATGCCACGCCTGGATCCATACATCGCGGTGTAAGGCTATCTCCTCGGGCGTCAGCGTTGCCGGCTGGGCAGGTATCTCCGCGAAACGGGTGAAGACCTCCGGCAGGCCGGCCTGCGGATTCACCGGAAAGACGAACATCTTGAGCGGCATGTCTTCCTGGAAGGGCGTCGACAACATGAAATCGACGAAGGCCTCGGCTAATTCGCGGTTGGGGGTGCCGTGCAAGATGCCGACAAACTCGATCTGACGAAAGCACATGTCCGCGCCGGTGAGCGCGCCGGTCGGAGGTTCACCTATCGGTGGATCCGCAAAGACCACCTCGGCCGGCGGGCTGGAGGCGTACGAGACGACCATTGGCTGGGGCCCGTGTCCGGAGGCGGCGCTGAAATTGGTGTAGTAGGCTGTTTCCCAGCCGTCGACGACAGCCACGCCGTTCGCGCGCAACGCCTTCCAAAAATCAAGGTAGCCCGGATCGCCGAAGTGGGCAACTGTCGCCAGCAGGAAGGCCAAGCCGGGAGAAGATGTGGCAGGGTCCTCGACCACGAGCAAACCGCGATACTCCGGCTGGGTCAGATCGTCGAGAGACCGAGGCAAAGAGAGATTATGGGAGGCGAAGTAGGCCCTGTCGTAGTTGATGCACACATCGCCGTAATCCACCGGCAGCGCGCGGTGGTGCGGGTCGAGCTGAAAGGCGCTCGGGATGGTGCCCAGCGCCGGAGCGTCGTAGGCGTCAAAAATGCCGGCGCCGAGCGCGCGCGAGAGGAAGGCGTTATCGACTCCGAAGAAGACATCGGCCAAAGGAACATCCTTGGAAAGGATGGCCTTGTTGAGGGCCGCGCCGCTGTCGCCGCTCTTAAGGATGTGCAGGCGGACATTGTGCGATTGCTCGAAGGCCTCGATGAGCGAGGTGCTGGCATCGAAGGAATCATGGGTCATGATGTTGAGGGTGCGCGGCGCGGGAGTGGAGCCCGGGCCCGGAACGGCCGGCATGCAACTCCCCACGACGAACGAGAGCCATGCCAGCCCGATGAAGAAGGCTTCGTTGCGTCTCATGTCGACCTCCTACGATGACACACCCTCAACCGGTAGCGCCGAGGGGATTGCCTGGCGGCGGGAATGGATGCACACCAACAGCCCCGAGTCGAGGGCTACTTCCGCAACAGGGGCGATCATCTCGTTACTGATGCCTCGGGAACGGTAGGCCTGCAGCGTTTCTCCGTGAAGCGAGTAACGCAGCCCGGTTGTGCGAACGCCGCGGGCCTCCTGGCTAAGCGGAAGCAGCGATACCTGGTCGCCCACCTGGCCGTGCAGGAGAAGGGTGTCGCGCACGAGCACGGCGTCGGTGCGCCCGTCGGTGAGCCACGTTGTGCATTCGCGCAGTTCGGGCAATGCCAGCAGCGCGATGTTGGCCAGAGTCTGGTCGAGGCGCCCGCCGAAGGCCCCGACCACGAGCAGATCGTGGGCACCCTGAGCCTGGGCGTGAAGCAGCGCCAGCTCGAGATCGGTTTCATTCTTATCGGCGGGATAGATGAGCAGTTGCGCGCCCTGCTGTTCGAGGGCTTCACGCTTGGCTGGGTCCACTGAGTCCATATCTCCGATAAGCAGATGCGGGGCGAGGTCGAGGGCCTGCAAGTGGCGCAGCCCGCCATCGGCCGCGATGAGCCAGTCGCCGGAGCGCAGACGGGCGCGCACCGCGATGGGATCTGCCACCTCGCCATTGGCGAAGATAACCGCGCGTTCATGCACCATAGACAAAACCACCCTCCGCCGGGGAGGGTGGTTGAAACTGCGGCTCGTTTCT
>JBGOXY010000050.1:0-12331 GCA_041479415.1 Anaerolineae bacterium | reverse complement strand
GCGCGGGCTATGCAGCGGGTTCGCCAGATTCTCACCCGCGAGTACGACTCCTGTCTGGCAGCCGAGGCTGATGCGCGCATCCGAGCCGAATTCAAAGACATGGTGCGCGGCGATTGCCTGCCGCCGGCGGAGTGGGCGAAGTAGCCGCACGGCCGCCACTGCACGCATCGATCGCCGGGCCGGCCCAGGCCGGCCCGGTTCGCCACTAACGGAGTTCCGCCCGCGTGTCGCCGCTCAGCCTGGCCCTGCTGCTGCTCTCAGCCTGCGTGCACGTGGTGGCGCACGTGGCGCTCAAACGCGCCCACGATCGCACCGCGCTCATGTGGTGGTTCATGGCCTGGGGCACGCTGCTCTATCTGCCGGTCGTGTTTCTGGTGCGCCGGCCGCTGCTGCCCGATACCTGGATGTGGATCTCCCTGAGCTCTGTCTTCGAAGCCGGCTACTTCTGGGCCATTGCCCAGGCCTACCGCGGGGGCGATCTGTCAACGGTCTATCCACTGGCGCGAGGCGTTGCGCCGATGTTCCTGCTCATTTGGTCGGGGCTGGTGTTGCGCGAGCGGCTGACGGCGTGGGGGATCGCCGGCGTGGGCCTGATTGCCGTCGGGCTGTATCTGGCAAACCTTTCGCGCCTCGGGGGCTGGAGCGAACCCTGGCGGGCGCTGCGCCGGACCGCGCCGCGCTGGGCGCTGGCCGCCGGATTCTTTACCTCGCTCTACACCGCTGTCGACAAGGTGGGCATCCGCGGCGTGGACCCGCTGCTCTACACGTACCTGGCGCTCGCGACCACCACCCTGTGGCTCACCCCGCTGACCCTTTTGCGCGTGGGCTGGCAGGGATTGAAGGGCGAACTGAGGGCCTCGCGCTGGGCGGCGCCCTTGGCCGGCCTCACTAGCCTGGCCGCCTATGCGCTCGTGCTGTACGCCATGCAGTTGGGCACGCCCGCCGGGTATGCCGGCGCGGTGCGCGAGGTGAGCGTCGTGCTCGGGGCGGCCATCGGGGTGTGGGTTTTTCGCGAGAGTGGCGGCCCGGTGCGCGTCGTGGGGGCGGCGCTGGTGGCGGCCGGCGTGGTGGTCATCGGGTTGCTCGGGTAGGCGGCGTGTGGTGCGCGGCGCGATGCGCCGGGCACAGGATCGGCCGTCCACAAAGGAAACCAGCAGGCTGAGGCCTGCTGGTTCTTGATTCGCGTGCCGTGCGAGCCGCGCGAGCTTACGTGCCGTAGAACTCGCGCGCCACCTTGACCATCATGTCGTTCTCTTCCTTGCTGCCGATGGTCAGACGCCACCAGCCGTCGCGCCCGTACATGTCTTCCTGCCCGCGCAGGATGATGCCCTTCTTCAGAGCGAAGTCGATCAGGTCCTTGCCCTTCTTGCCGGTGTCGGTACCGTCGAAGAGCATATAGTTGCCAAAGGAGTGGAAGACCTGCAGGCCCTTAATCGTACCCAGCTGCTCTTCGAACATCTCGATCGACATGTTGTTGTGCTCGACGCGCGTCTTTAGTCCATCGGTATCTTCGAAGGCCGCTAGCGCCGCCCACATCGGGATGGTGCCTACATTCCACGGGATGAGAGTGGCCGCCAACTGGTCGATGACCGATTTGGCCGCCAGGCAGTAGCCGAAGCGCAGGCCGGCCAGGCCGTAGGCCTTGGAGAGCGTGCGCGTGATGATGACGTTCTCGTACTTCTTGGTCAGCGCCACCTGCGACTTGCCCAGGCCGGCGAACTCGACGTAAGCCTCGTCCACGATGAAGGGCAGACCCTTCTCCGCGATCGTGACAAATGCGTCGGCATCCATGAAGTTGCCGGTGGGGTTGTTCGGGTTGGCGATGACGATGGCCTTGGTCTTGGGCGTGATGGCACCCCGCACGGCCTGTGGGTCGAAGCGCAGCTCGCCGTCTTTGTAGACCATGGGCACCGACACCAGCTTGCCGCCCACTACCAGGCAGCGCAGCTTGTAGATGCCGAAGCAGGGTGTGTGCTGGATCAGCTCGTCGCCCGGACCGATCAGGCTGCGCCAGATCATGTCGTAGATCTCGCTCGAGCCGTTGCCCAGCATCACGTTGTCCGGCCCGGCCAGGCTGTTGATCTCGGCGATCTTGGCGCGCACCACCAGCCCCTGATCCGGATAGCGGTTGGCCATGCGCCCGTACTTTTGGATGGCGGCCTCAACCTTGGCGGAGGGCGGCAAAGGATTTTCGTTGGACATCATGCGTTTGAGGGCGGGCGACTTCCAGGCCAGCTCGATGTGCGAGGAGATGTACATCTTCTGGCCCTTCATCCACGGGACGTAGTACTCTTCCATCTTCTTCATGAGGCAACTCCTTGGGTGGGGTGAGCGCGCGAGGCGCCCTTGAGTATGAGCCAGAACCGGGGCCTCAGGTGCGGGCCGCCGGCGCCAGTAATTCCCGACGGTACTGACCGGCTTCGACTTTGAACACGTATCGATCGCCACGATAGTAGGACTGCAACACCTCCAGGCATTGGTTTTGTGAGGTATAGGCTAGGCTCTCAAGGAACATGCACGGCACCTCCTGGCTGATGCCGAGCTTGAGGGCCACTTGTTTGGTGGGGCGAACGGCGCGCAGGGTCTGCGTCGAGTGGTGAAGGTCCGCGCCGAATTCGTTGACCAGCAGTTGATAGAGCGAGCCGCGCAGGTCCATCTCCAGCAGGCGTCCGAAATCGCGGAAGCTGTAATGTGAACGCTCGAGAACCAACGGCACCTTCTCGGCAATGCGCAGCCGCTCGATGCGCACCACCCAGTCGCCCGGCCCGAGCGCCATGCGCGCCGCCACCTCTCCCGGCGCTTTGACCTTCTCCTTCGACAGGATCGTGTCTTCGATCTCAACGGCATGGCGCTGGAAGTCGTCGACGAAGCTGGTCATGCGCCCGAGCTGATGCGTGGGCAAGAGCGCTGTGCCGCGCACCACAAAGTTGCCGATGCCCTTGCGCTTCTCGACCAGCCCGCTTTGCACCAGCAACGCAATCGCCTGGCGCACGGTGTTGCGGTTGAGCCGGAACTGCCGCGCCAGATGGCTTTCGGAGGGCAGTTTGGCCCCCACGGCAAACTGGCGCTCAACGATCTTGGCCTCGGCCCAATTGGCGAGCTGCAGGTAGATCGGCAGGGGGCTGGAGCGATCGAAGGTGTCTGGCGACTCTGTATACATGTGTATACAATTATACGACAGCGTGGGTACTTGTCAAACTGGGCAGGCTGGGTGAGAGGCGGCGGGCGAGTTGGGAGAGGGCATAGCATGCCTGACGCATGGCCGCGAGCGTGCGGCATGCGCTCAAGACCCGCCCACGGACGACGCTGCAGGCGCAGCTCCGATTCCCCGGCCCAGGTCCGACGGCCATGGCGAGCCCCCGCCGCGCGGGGCGAAGCCATCTGGGAGGCCAACTGCCCACCGCCCCGCTCCTTAGGCGCATGCAACTCCAAGATTGCTTCGTCGGGCTGCGCCCGCCTCGCAATGACAGAGTAAGTGTGAGGCGCGTCATCGCCGTCCGGTGTTCTCTTGTTGCCGCCAAGCGGCTGTGTTGAGCCGCGTCCGCCTCGCAAAGACAGCGCGCCCTTGTTGGGGCACGCCATGGCGTGCCCCTCCGCTCAACCGCAGTGGTGAGGCCGTCGCCTCGGGCCGCGTGCGCCTGTGGACTGAGCCTAGGCGCTGTGGTATCCTCGGTTCACTCCGCCAGGCCGTTCGAAGAGTGGGGCCTGTTCGAACGGCTCGCCAAGCCGGCAGCGGCGCGGCACGAACGCCAACCGAGGGCTCCGGACGACCGCCTGTTGTCTGGGGCTCTCTTTCGTTGCTCGGCGGGAACCCCGAAACCCATCCGCGAGGATCGGCATGCTCACGTTGGTCGAGAAGATTCTCTTCATCGCGGCGGCTGCGCTCTCGGCCGCCCTCACACTGCGTTCGGCCGAACGCATCCGCCGGGTCATCCGGCGCGGCAGCGGTCGCTTCTCGCTGCGCGGCGTTGTTGGCCGTCTCATCCCCACCTTCGTCAACACGATCTTCCAACGAATCACCTTCAAGACGCGCTTGGCGCCGAGCGTGGCCCACATTCTTGTGGTGTGGGGTTTCACTTACTACCTGCTGGTCAATGTCGGGGATGTGCTGCAGGGCCTGCTGCCGGGGTTCGTCTTCCTGGGGCGGGGATGGGTAGGTGACGCCTATCGCCTGGGTGCCGACCTGTTGAGCGTGGCCATCCTGATCGGGGTGGGTTCGCTGCTCGTTCGCCGGCTGCTCTTTGGCCGGCGGATCTTCAACTTCCTCGAATCGACGCCAGTTGAGGCGCGCGTTCGTCCGGGCATCTTCCGCGATTCGATGATTGTGGCGGGTTTCATCCTGCTGCATGTCGGCTGGCGCTTCTTGGGCGAGAGCTTCTTCCTCGCGCGCGCGGGGCCGGATGCCTGGCAGCCGCTGGCCAGCCGCGTGGGCCGCCTGTGGTCGGGGGCCTCACCGGCCATCCTGGAGCTGATGATCCATGTTTCGTTCTGGCTGGCGGTCGGCTTGATCCTCGTCTTCCTGCCCTACTTTGCGCGCAGCAAGCACATCCACATCTTCTTCGCGCCGCTCAACTTCCTGCTCAAACCGGTGGCCGTCACGCGGGTAGGCGGCGAGGCCTCTGAAGGAGGGCATAAAACGGCTCGGCTCTCCGCGATCAATTTTGAAGACGAGAGCCTGACCCAGTACGGCGCGCAGCACGTCGAAGATCTGCCCTGGCCGCAGGTGATGGACGCCTACGCCTGCATCATGTGCAACCGCTGCCAGGACGTGTGTCCGGCACATCTCACGGGCAAGGCGCTCTCCCCCTCGGCGCTAGAGATCAACAAGCGCTACTTCATCAACCAGAACGCGGCGGCATTGGCCGCGGGCAAGGAGAGCCCCAAAACACTGCTCGAGTTTGCCGTCTCGGAGGAGGCGCTGTGGGCCTGCACCACCTGCAACGCCTGCGTTGAGATCTGCCCGGTGGGCAACCAACCCATGTTGGACCTCTTGGAGATGCGCCGCCATCAGGTCCTGATGGAGAACGCCTTCCCCGAGCAACTGCAAGTCGCCTTCCGCGGAATGGAGCGCCAGGGCAACCCGTGGGGCCTTGCGCCGGAGCACCGCCTGGATTGGGGACGGGACCTGGACCTGCCGACGGTGGCGACTCATCCGGAAGCGGAGATCCTGTGGTGGGTGGGCTGTGCGCCGGCCACCGACGCGCGGGCGCAGAAGACGGCGCGCGATTTCGTGCGCATCCTGCGGGCGGCGGGCGTGGACTTTGCAGTACTGGGCGAGCGCGAGCGCTGTACCGGCGACTCGGCGCGCCGCGCCGGCAATGAGTACCTCTTTTCGCAACTCGCCCAAGAGAACGCGCAGACGCTGAACGCAGTGCGGCCGCGACGCATTGTGACCACGTGCCCCCACTGCCTGAACACATTGGCCAACGAGTACCCGGCCTTCGGCGCGAACTACGAAGTGATTCACCACACTCAACTGATTAGCGAACTGGTGGGGGCAGGGCGCCTCACGCTGGCGCCGCAGGCGATGGAGGCCGTCGCCTTCCACGATCCGTGCTACCTGGGGCGGCACAACGGCGTGTTCGAGGCGCCGCGCAGCGCGCTGCGCCAGGCGGGCGCGGAGCTGCATGAGTTGCCACGTTCGCGGGCCAACTCGTTTTGCTGCGGCGCGGGCGGGGCACAAATGTGGAAAGAAGAGGAGCACGGCGCCGAACGGGTGAATAGCACGCGCTACGCCGAGGTGCGCGCCTCGGGTGCAAAGACGCTCGCCGTGGGCTGCCCGTTTTGCATGGTGATGCTCTCCGATGCCGCGCGCGCCGCGGGAGACCCTGTGCCGGTGCGCGATGTGGCCGAGGTGGTGGCGGCGGCAATCCGCGAGTAGCGCCTGGCTGTGTTCGGTGCACGCCTCACGCGCCAACCCAGGATGGGCTGGCGCGATACGTTTCGCCAACTGTGGCAAGGATGAACAGCGTGGGCAGCCCGGGTGAACCGCATACGCTGCAGGGGCACGCCATGGCGTGCCCCACCAAGACCCCGTTGTCATTGCGAGAAGGGCGCAGCGGCGCGGGGCAATCGGAGCGGTTTCAGGAGGCAACCGAAAGGCGCGACGCTTCCCACGAAAAAGTCGCACCGCCGTCTCATCAAAGCCACAATAAGCGAGTCGATCGTTGCTGAGCGCGCAAGGCGTGTCGAAGCCAGAGCATACGCAGTCCATCGCCACTCGACCTCTCAAAAAAGGGAAAAAGGGCGCTGATGCTCGTGATATAATCCGCCCAATCCTCTCCAATTCCGGAGATGATTGAGGCGCGTGCTATGGAGCTTGAGGCGCTGAACGCGGCACTCACCGAGCACATCCGCCCGGCAACCTTCCCGCTGGCCATTCGCATGATTGCGACAGGCGAGCGGTTGCCCGAACGTGCCAAGCGGCCGGCGGCGGACCTTGGCGAGCGAATTGCCATCTGCCAGGGGTTCGCGCTGGCGCGCCACTACGAATGGGCGGTGGGGCTGACGGCCGAGGATGTTTCCTGCCCGCTGGCGCTGGCGGTGTGGGGCCTCCGGCCGATGCTGGGTTACTTCCTCGAAGGCATGACCTGCGCCGGCATGTATACCCGCACGCCAGCCGAGGGCGTGGTCACCGAAGCATCGGTTGATAAATGGGAATACGGACAGTGGCAAGGGGTGGTGGCGGCGCCCTTGCATCGCGCGTCGTTCGAACCGCACCTGGTGCTGCTGTACGGCAATTCGGCGCAAGTCATGCGATTGGTGACGGCGCGCCTGTGGTCGAGCGGTGGGCGGCTGACCTCCTCGTTTGCCGGGCGCATCGACTGCGCCGATGCGGTCATCACGACCATGAAGACCGGCGAGTGCCATGTCATCCTGCCTTGCTACGGCGACCGGGTCTTCGGCCAGGCGCAAGATGACGAGATGGCGTTCACCATCCCGGCGGCGCGCTTCGCGACCATCGTGGAGGGGCTGCAGGGCACGCACAAGGGCGGGGTGCGCTACCCGGTGCCGAAGTTCCTGAGTTACACCGGCCAGTATCCGGCTTCATACCAACGCATGGAGGCGCTATGGGCGAGCGGAGAAGCGCCGGCCGAGCACAACGACCCCGGGCGAATGGAAAAGTGAAGATGGCCTCGACGGCGACAGCGACGGCGCCGGCGAAGGCGGCCGCCACCGATCTGCCCTTGCTTGAAATGTTCTCGGTCATGCTGCTGGCGCGCCGGCTCGACGAGCGCGCCTGGGTGCTCCACCGCCAGGGGAAGATCGCCTTCCACATTTCCGGCATGGGGCATGAGGCCACCCAGGTAGGCATCGCCTACGCCATGCGCCGCGGCGAGGATTGGCTCGTTCCCTACTACCGCGATCTGGCGCTGATGCTCGCCCTGGGCCTGACCCCGCTCGAATTCATGCTGGGCGTGTATGGCAAGCGCGGCGAACCTTCATCCGGGGCGCGGCAGATGCCTTCTCATTTTGGCCTGCGGCGGGCGAACGTGGTGAGCACCTCGGCGCCCGTGGCCACACAGATTCCCCACGCAGCCGGCATTGGGTTGGCGATCAAACTGAAGGGCGACGAGCGGGTTGTGGTGACGACGATCGGCGAAGGCTCGACTTCGCAAGGCGAGTGGTACGAGGGCCTGAACTGGGCGGCGGTCCACAAACTGCCGGTGGTGTGCGTGGTGGAGAACAATGTGTACGCCATCTCCGAGCCGCAGGATCGGCAGATGGCCGTACCCAACGTGGCGGACCGCGCTGCGGCTTTCGGCATGCCGGGCGTCGTGGTGGACGGCAACGACGTTTTGGCGGTGCAGCGCGTGATGCAGCAGGCCGTCGACCGCGCGCGCCGGGGGGAGGGGCCGACGCTGGTGGAAGCGAAGACCTACCGCCCAGTACCACATTCCTCTGATGACGACGACCGTTCCTACCGCTCGCGCGAAGAGGTGGAGCAGTGGAAGAAGCGCGACCCGCTGCTCCTTTTCCGCGCGACGCTGCAGTCGATGGGTGTGCTGAGCGAGGCGGCCGAGCAGGCGGCTGAGGCGAAGGCAGCGGCCAAGGTGGAAGAGGCTGTGCACGGTGCGGACGCTGCGCCCTACCCGGACCCGGCGGTTGAGGGCCTGGGACCGGTGTACGTCGAAGAGATCCACCATGCCTGAGATGACAATGGTTGAGGCCATCCGCCTGGCGATGGATGAAGAATTGGCGCGCGACGAGCGAGTGTTCATCGTTGGCGAGGACGTGGGCCGGCGCGGCGGCGTGTTCCGGGCCACCCAGGGGCTGTTCGCCAAGTATGGCGAGAAACGCGTCATCGACTCGCCGCTGGCCGAACTCTCAATTGTGGGGGTGGGCATCGGTGCGGCGCTGTACGGCTTGCGCCCGATCTGCGAGATTCAATTCGCCGACTTCATTCATCCCGCCTTCAACCAGATCGTCAGCGAAGCTGCAAAGATGTGCTATCGCTCGGGCGGGGAGTGGACGGTGCCGCTGGTGATCCGCGCGCCGTACGGCGGGGGCATCGGCGGCGGGCTGTACCACTCACAGTCGCTGGAGGCCTTCTTCGCCCACGTGCCGGGCCTCAAGGTGGTCATCCCCTCCACGCCGCAGGATGCGCGCGGCCTGCTGAAGTCGGCCGTGCGCGATCCGAATCCGGTTTTGTTTTTCGAGCCGAAGAAGGGCTATCGGCTGATTCGGGGTCCGGTGACGGAGGACGAGGGGCTGGTGCCGATCGGCCCGGCTCATGTAACCCGCGAAGGATCGGACCTGAGCCTGTTCGCCTACGGCATGATGCATCATTATGCGCTGCAGGCTGCGGAAATCGTTTCCGGCGAGGGCATTCGTGCCGAAGTGGTCGACCTGCGCACGCTCTACCCGCCGGACCGGGCGACGATCGTGGCCTCGGTGCGCAAGACGGGCAAGGCGCTCATCGTGCATGAGGACAACCTCACCGGCGGGTACGGGGCCGAGATCGCGGCCATCCTGGCCGATGAAGCGTTCACCGATTTGGACGCGCCGGTGCGCCGCTTGTGCGGCCCCGACATCCCGGCGGTTCCCTTTAGCCACCCGCTGCAGGATTGGTTCATGCCTAACCCGAACAAGATCGCGCAGGCGATGCGCGAGCTGGCGGCATACTAGAGGCAACCATGGCCACCCGCGTGATGATGCCCCAGCTGGGCGAGTCGGTCGTCGAGGGAACGGTCACCAAGTGGCTGCGCGCGGAGGGCGAAGGCATCCGCGAGTTCGAGCCGCTGGTCGAGATCAATACCGACAAAGTCGATACCGAGGTGCCCTCGCCGGCCAGTGGCACGGTGCTGAAGGTGTACGTGTCGGAAGGCCAAACCGTACGCGCTGGAACGCTGCTGGCGATGATCGGCCAGCCGGGGGAGGTCGTCATCGACCCTGCGCCAGAGGCGACGAGCGCGGTGCAGGCTGCGGTGGAGCCCTCGCAGGCGCACACCGGGCGGGTCCCCGCCCAGACGACGGACGCGACACCCGTCCGGGATCTTGGATTCATCTCGCCGGTCGTGGCGAAATTGGCCGCCGAACACAAGCTGGACTTGGCCCAGGTGCGCGGTACGGGAGCGGGCGGGCGGATCACCAAGAAGGATGTGCTCGCGCATCTCGAACGCCCGCGCGCGTCGGCGGCACCGGACGTGCCCGCCTGGGAGCGCCCTGGCGAAGGCGATCTCTTCCGCCCCACCGAACTGCAGTTCGGGCAGGCAATGGCTATAGAAGTCGCGCGCGGTCCCGAGGCGCGGCCGCTCGTGCCGGGCATGCTCGTGCCGCACACACCCATGCGCCGCCAGATTGCCGAACACATGTTGCGCAGCGTGCGCACCGCCGCGCACGTGACCACCGTGATGGAAGCCGACATGAGCGC
Source organism: Anaerolineae bacterium (assembly GCA_041479415.1). Classification (GTDB taxonomy): domain Bacteria; phylum Chloroflexota; class Anaerolineae; order Anaerolineales; family RBG-16-64-43; genus RBG-16-64-43. The sequence continues at coordinate 2,457 of JBGOXY010000050.1, read as the reverse complement.
GGTCGTGGCTCACCGCCACGCCAACAAGGATCTTTTCGAGCGGGAGGGGATTTCACTGACCTTCACCGCCTACTTCGTGGCCGCCAGCGCCGCCGCGCTGCGCGCTCACCCGCTGGTCAACAGCACATGGGGCGAGGAGGGAGTCCAGCTTCAGCGCCCGGTTCACATTGGCTTGGCCGTCTCGCTTGGCGAGGAGGGTCTGATCGTCCCGGTGCTGCGCGACGCCGAGCAGAAGTCGCTGCGGCGGCTGGCGGCGGAGGTGAGCGACCTGGCGCGCCGCGCGCGGGCGCGGCAACTCACCCCGGAGGAGGTGCGCGGCGGGACCTTCACGATCACCAACCATGGCGTGGGCGGCTCGCTCTTCGCCACCCCGATCATTTCGCAACCCCAATCTGCTATCCTGGGGGTGGGAGCCATTCAGAAGCGGGCGGTCGTGGTGGGCGATGCGATCGCCATCCGGCCGATGGTCTATCTCTCGCTGACCTTCGATCACCGCCTGCTCGACGGCGCCAGTGCGGATGCGTTCCTCGCGACGATTGTCGCAACACTCGAGAAGGGCGCCTTCTAGCCGCGTTTCATATGTCCGTCGCCGAAGCCATCGACACGCTACGCGGCGAACCCCGCTTCGCGCGTAACATCGTTGTCTGGCAGCTCCTGCCTGAACGGCCGGCGCACTACGCTGCATTCCCGCAGGACCTGGCCGCGCCGCTGGTCGAGGCGTTGCACGATCGTGGGCTGGCTTCGCTCTACAGCCATCAGGTGCAGGCGTTCGAGGCCACCCGGCGCGGAGAGCATGTAGCCATCGTCACCGGCACCGCCTCCGGCAAGACGCTCGCCTACAACTTACCGGTGCTGCAAGCGCTGCTGGAAGACGACACGACTCGCGCGTTGTATCTCTTCCCCACCAAGGCCCTCGGACAAGACCAGGCGCACGAGCTCGGGCGATGGGCGCAGGCTCTGCGCGGCGCACTCCCCGGGCAGGTGAGCGACCTGGGCGTGCGGCTGTATGACGGCGATACGCCGCAGCCCGAGCGGGCGCGAGTGCGCGGCGAAGTACGTTTGCTGCTCTCCAACCCCGACATGCTGCATACCGGCATCCTGCCGCACCACACGCGCTGGGCGGATTACCTCTCCAACCTGCGCTATGTCATCCTGGATGAACTGCACACCTACAGCGGCGTGTTTGGCTCGCACATGGCGAATGTGCTGCGTCGGCTGCGGCGCATCTGCGAGTTCTACGGCGCGCAGCCGCAATTCCTGTGTGCCTCGGCGACGATCGCCAACCCACGCGAGCTGGCCGAAACTCTGCTCGAGGCACCCGTGACGCTGATTGAGGAGGATGGCTCGCCGCGTGCGGCGCGCCACTTTGCCGTGTACAACCCGCCGCTGGTCGATGAGGCGCTCGGGCTGCGCCGCTCGTACGTGCTTGAGAGCCAGGCCGTCGCCGCCATGCTGTTGCGCAGCCAGGTGCAGACTGTGCTCTTCGCGCGCACGCGACGCACGGTGGAACTATTGCTCGGCTACCTGCGCGAGCAAGCCCAGGCGGATGGACTTGACCCGCAACTGGTGAGAGGCTACCGCGCGGGTTACCTGCCGGAGGAGCGGCGGCGCATCGAGGCCGGGCTGCGCTCGGGCGAGGTACGCGGGGTGGTGGCCACGAATGCGCTCGAGCTGGGTGTGGATATCGGCACCTTGGGCGCGGCGGTCCTGGTTGGTTACCCGGGGCGCATCGCCTCACTGTGGCAGCAGGCCGGGCGCGCCGGCCGCCGCGAGGAGCAGGGGTTGGCCGTGCTGGTAGCCTCGCCCTCGCCGCTGGATCAGTTCCTGACCCTCAACCCGCGCTATCTCTTCGACCGTTCGCCGGAGCAGGCGCGCATCAACCCCAACAACCTGGCGATACTGGCCAACCATCTGCGTTGCGCCGCATTTGAGCTGCCCCTGCGAGGCGACGAATCATTCGGCACCGGACCAATCGCGGAGTTGCTCGAGGCGCTTCATGCCGAAGGGGATCTGCTACGATCCGCCGATGGCGAGTACCAGGCTTCGGGCGCGGCCTATCCGGCAGCCCTGGTAGGTCTGCGTTCTAGCACCAACGACCGTGTGCTCATTCAAGAAACTGGCGAGCGAGGCCCGCGCTTAATCGGCGAGGTGGACCGCGTAGCGGCACCGGTGTGGGTGCATGTGGGCGCGGTCTATATGCACGAAGGACGGACCTACATCGTGGAACTTCTCGATTGGGAGCAGGGCGTGGCCGAGGTGCGCCAGGCGAATCTGGACTACTACACCGAGGCGTCCGAATCAGTGCAGGTGGAGATTTTGGGTGTGGAGGACGCAGACGAGGCGCGTGGTGTGCGTCGTGCCTTCGGGCCTCTGGAGGTGACCGCGCAAGCGGTAGCCTACCGCAAAGTGCGCCGCCACACCCATGAGACACTCGGATTCGGGGAAATCGATCTCCCG
>JBGOXY010000049.1:0-12487 GCA_041479415.1 Anaerolineae bacterium | reverse complement strand
TGGCCCGTTCGGCCCCCCACTAATCCGCCATTTGATGCATGACGAGCCCAAGGGCCGGTAGTATGGTTAGGTCGATAGTCGAAAGCCCGAGGCGCCCTGCCTTCTGGGGGAGGTCCCGCCGATGCCACCTATCATCCGCGCTGTTGAGATCTCCAAACACTACGGAACCGTCTGCGCCATCGATCGGGTCAGCCTCGATGTTCAGGATGGGGAGATCTTCGGCATGGTCGGCCCGAACGGCGCCGGCAAGACTACGACAATCGAGTGCCTTGAGGGTCTGCGCGAGGCGGACAGTGGGTCTCTCGAGGTTTTGGGCTACAACCCGGCCACCGCTCGAACGGATTTGGCTGAATTGATAGGCATTCAATTGCAGCAGTCGAACCTGCCACCCCGCCTGCGGGTGGGAGAGGCCATGCGACTGTTCCGAGCGCAATACGCTCGCCGAGCCGACCCGGCCGACCTTCTCGAACGGCTGGGCCTGTCGGAAAAGAAGAACTCCTCGATCGGAACGCTTTCCGGCGGCCAACGCCAGCGCCTGTTTATTGCTTTGGCACTGGTCAACCAGCCGCGGCTTGTCTTCTTCGATGAGTTGACGACCGGCCTCGACCCCCAGGCGCGGCGCTCGATGTGGGACTTGGTGCGCGAGATTCGCGACCGCGGCTGCACCGTCTTCTTGACCACGCACTTCATGGAAGAGGCCGAGCGTCTGTGCGATCGAGTGCTGATCCTCGACGGTGGCAAGATTGTCGCATTGGATACGCCCCAGGCTCTCATCCGTTCGCTCGGCCTCGGGCGGCGCCTGGTCTTCACCCTGCCGCCCGGCACCAGGCCTCCGACGCAGTTGGAGGCCGCGGGGGTAGAGAAGGTGGAAATCGAAGGCAACCGCGTGAGCGTCCAAGGCCGGGGCGAGCGCTTCGCAAGCTCAGTTGTCGGCGCCCTGGAGAAATCTGGAATCCCCTTCCTCGATCTGTGGACCGAGCAGCCAACGCTCGAGGACGTTTTCCTCGCCCTGACCGGGCGCCAGATGAGGGAATAAGCGATGCGCGGCCTCGGACAGCTCATCCTCACCTCGATCCAGTTGTACGTGCGCGATCCGATCACGGCCTTCTTCACGCTTGCCTTCCCGCCGCTGCTGGTGCTTCTTTTTGGCGCGATGTACGGCAATGATCCCAGCCCGTTCTTCGGCGGGCGAGGCAGTATGGATGTTTCGATGCCGGCCTACACCGCGCTCGTGGTAGGCGCGGTCGGGCTGATGACCATCCCGATCGCCACCTCCGCTCAACGCGAGCAGGGCGTTCTTCGCCGCTATCGGGCAACCCCCATGTCGCCGCTGGCCTACATCCTGGCAGATGTGATCACCAACTTGGTCATGACCGTGCTGGGCATGGGCTGCCTGGTGCTGGTGGGATGGCTCATCTACCGCGTCCACTTCGAAGGAAGTATTGTGAGCTACGCGGCGGCGCTGCTGCTGAGCTGCCTGGCCATGTTCTCGGTCGGTTATCTCATCGCGAGCGTTACCAAGACGGCGCGCATGGCACAGGTTATTGCCATGGCAGTGTTCTACCCGATGATGTTTCTCTCAGGCGCCGGTATGCCGATCGAACTCTTGCCGGAGTCGCTGCGCAGGGTGTCGCTGGCGTTGCCGTTGACCTACGTCGCGCGTCTGCTGCGGGGCATGTGGTTTGGCGAACCGTGGCGCGATCACTTGCTCGAGGTGGCCGTGCTGGCGGGCATCGTGGCCGTCGCGGGTGGGCTTTCCGCGAAGTTGTTCAAGTGGGAGTAGGGCCGCCTGGACTCGCAAGCCCTTTCCATCGCCCGCCCCTGCCTCTCTCTCCAATCGACCTCCCCAACTAGCCAGGCGTCCGCTCTGGCCCCTCGCTTTCGCCGGGACGACGAGCTTGATTCGTCGCCGGGCCGTCCCAGCCCGAAGTGAACTTGTCAAGACCACCGATCACTGGGTCCCCGCCTCGAGCACGCGGGGACGCCGAGCTTAGTGCTTTCGGTCGCCATTCCGACGTGGGCGCAGCGGGCTCTATGCTACAGATCGTCACTCCCGCGTGGTACCAGCGGGAATCCAGGAAACCCACCCACTGCGAGAGAATCGCGTGTGCATGTCCTCCTGGGTCCCCACCGGGGAGCATGCCGGGAAGACGAGGACTGCGCCGAGCTTCTGCAAATGGGGGGCACTACACTGTGCCGCTGCGGAGGAACCTGCGAAGCGCGCTGACGAAGGCTTGCGGCTGCTCATCCGTCGGCAGATGTCCTGCGTCCAACTCCACCAGCTGGGCTTGCTGAGCGCAGCGCGCCAGACGGCGTCCCTCTTCGGGGGGCACGGTCGTGTCGTGCGTTCCGACCACCACCAGCACGGGCAGTGTGAGCCCGGCCATGTGGTCGGTCAAATCGTGGTGGATTGCCGCACGCGCACTGCCCAGCACCGAATCGGCCGTGGTTTGCGCCAGATCCTGCAGGTTGCGTTGCAGGTATTCCTTCATCCGCGCGCCCACCCGGCCCCGCGCCGCCCGCCGCAGCAGGTGCGCACGGGCGTGGGGCCACACGCGCCGGCCAAGATCGAGGATTGTCTGACGCGGAACCCTACCCGAGAGGGCGTGCAGGTTATAGCTGACTCGTCCGCTCACCACAGGATTCACCAGGACGATTCGGCCAAGACGCTGGGGATGCCGCATCGCGAGCTCCACGACCACTGCCCCCCCCAGCGAGTGACCGACCGCTACACGCGGCAAGCCGCCGAGCTGATCGGCCCAGGCGCCGATCGCCTCCGCAAAATTCGACACTGAATACCAGGCGAAGGGCGGCTTGTCGGATTGGCCGTGACCGGGCAGGTCCGGCGCCAAGCAGCGCCATTCATCGCTCAGCGCGCTCATCGTTTCGTGCCACATCCGTCCGGAACTCGCCCAGCCGTGCACAAACAGGAGCGCGTCCTTATGCGAGGAGCCGCATTCGTAGAAGTGGATTTGGAGACCGGCGGCTTGCAGTGCATCTTCACGGATCATGTCGGCAGACACGCTTTCGTATTCTCCTCCTCTGGCGGTGCTTCACTTGCGCGCGTCGGAGAGGCTGTGTGCGGAGGCACCAGCGCGCTTGTCTTCCTCGACCAAGAGCCTGCGCAGCACTTTGCCCACGAAGCTCTTCGGCAGGTCATCGCGGAATTCGATTTCCCACGGCACGGCATACTCCGCCAGGCGCCGGCGGCAGAGCTCCATCAATTCCTCCGGGCTGGCCGTCTCTCCTGCGCGCAGTACGACGTAGGCCTTGATCACCTGGGAGGGTGAGTCGCTACGCTGGATTCCGACCACTGCCACCTCTTTGACTTTCGGATGTTCGTACAGCACCTCTTCCACGTCGCGCGGGTAAACCTGATAGGCGCCGGCCAGAATCATCTCGCGCTTGCGCGCAATGATTTGGAAGTAGCCCTCCTCGTCGACCCGCGCCACGTCGCCCGTGAGCAGCCACCCGTCAGGGCGCAAAACTTCGCTCGTCTCAGCGGGTGCCCCCCAGTAGCCGCGCATCACCTGCGGACCGCGCACGGCCAGTTCGCCAATCGCCCCTGGCGGCAATCGCTCGCCGCTGAGGAGATCGACGACCATCGCCTCCGTGCTCGGCACCGGCAACCCGATGCAACCGATCTTGCGGCGCCCGTAGAGCGGGTTGGCGTGCGTCACCGGGCTGGCTTCGGTCAGGCCGTAGCCTTCCACAAGGCGTCCGCGGGTCAGTTTCTCAAAGGCTTCTTGCACTTCCACCGGCAACGGGGCGGCCCCCGAAATGCACGCGCGGATCGATCGGATGCCGTAACGCCGTGCCCCGGCGAAGTTGTTGATGGCCGTGTACATGGTGGGCACCCCAGGGAAGAGGGTCGGCCGGTGGCGGTGGATGGCACGCAAAACCTGACCGGTAATGAACGTGGGTAAGATCACCATAGTTGCTCCCATCATCACCGGGACGATGAGAGCCGTCGTCTGACCATAGCTGTGGGTGAACGGCAGCACGCTCAGGAAGACTTCGCGGCCCTCGCGCAAGTCCGGCACCCAGTGCCGGACTTGCAGAGCATTGGCGGCCAGGTTGCGGTGGCTGAGCATGACCCCTCGCGGAGCAACCGTCGTGCCGCCTGTGTAGGCAATCACCGCCAGGTCGCCGACCCGTGGCTCGCGCATCGGCTGAGGAGCGTGCTGGCCGCTCAGCAAAGCCTTCAGCGTGTGCATCCCCTGCTCAAGGGGTCTCGGCAGGCGATGTCCCTCGGGGCCCTCGCGCAGCAAGCGGAACAGGGCCTTCTTCCCGGGGGGCAGATAATCGGCCACCGAGGTGAAGATGACATGGCGAACCGCAGTGCTGCGCAGAACCTCGCGACCAACCTCCGCCAGCTTCGTCAACGTGATCAGCCCGTCGACCTGGGCATCGCGCACCTGGCGCATCACTTCGTCCGGCTCGGAGACTGGGCTGGCCAGGACCACTGTGGCGCCGGCCTTGAGCACCCCAAAGAAGGTCACCACCGTCTGAGGCAGATTGGGCAGCAGGATCATCACCCGGCGACCCGGCCCAATTCCCAATCGGGCCAGCGCCAGCGCCAATCGGTCGCTCTCCTGATCGAGGCGGCGATAGGACATGCCGCCGCCCTCAAAGACAATGGCTCTCCGGCGGGGGAACCTGCGGGCGGAGGACTGCAGGAAGCGCTGCAGCGGCACGTCCGGAACGGCGATGGTATGCGGCACGCCGTTGTCGTAGTGAGCCAGCCAGGGGCGCTCCCCCAGGAGCGATCGCGGGCCGGCCCCGCGATCGGAGGGGCTTTCGTCCCGCCAGGAGGATGCTTGGCCGAGGAAACGGCGGATAGCGCGGTTGACCGCCTCCGCTCGTTCGATCATGACCATGTGCCCGGAGGCGCCAACATCCACATCTTGCGCTCCAGGGATGGCTCGCGCCACACCCTCCAAGGAGTCGCGGCGAAAGACCCTGTCGCCATGGCCGCGTACGACCAAGGTCGGCACACGCAAGCTGCGGAACAGGCTCCATCCGTTCCAGCGCGCCACGCTCTTTTCATGCATCATCTTCAGCACGGACGGCGGCGCATGCAGCGTTTTGCGGAACAGTGGGTAGACCAGGTCGAGCACGGTCGTCGGCAGCTTCAGCGCAGTTCGGTAATTCCAAGCCAGGCGGAACTCACCTGAAGGTGCCACGAGCACCAATCCCTCGATGCGCGACGGGTAAGTCTGGGCGAACTCCGCCGCCAATGCATTGCCGAAGGAGTGCCCAACCAGGACGATGCGGTCCGGAGCTCCCAGAAGCTCCAGCGCCCGCTCCAGGTCCGCCCGCAACTGGGGTGTGGTGAACGGCCCGCTCGTATGCGCCTGGGCGAGGTGGCCGCGCAGGCCAATGGCGATGACCCGGTTCTCATCCGAGAAGTGGGTCAATTGTCGTTTCCACTGGGCAACGTCGCCGCCGAAACCGTGCAAGAAAACCAACGTCCGTTCGGGGCGCTCGGGGGCGATGTCGATGACGGCGATGTGAACGGGCGGGTCTTCCGAGAGCACGAGCTCGTGCCGATACAACTCGATATCCACTTGCATGGCTCACCCCTCGCCCTGAGCTCGGGCTGCCGATCGACGCGGATGGATGATTATATGGGCTGCGGGCGGGCACGCCAGTGGTGCCTTTTCCCATGGTCTTCTCCCAGTCCGCCCGATCTGAAGACGGCCGTTCGTGCCAAGTTCTTGCCTCGCCTGCGCGCTCAGCGCTGGCGACGGATCGGCGTCACCTCCCGTTCGAGGAGGACCAGGATCGTGTGATTGATCGTCATTGCCGCGAAGGTGGGTATCCGGGCACTCACGCGGTTGGAGTGGGCTCGCCGCGTGGAACGCCCGGGCACGCCTCCCCCCTCGTTGCAGCTCCTCGACATGGCGAATGCCCGCCGTGGGTCCCCACTGATGCGCGGGCAACGGGACTCCCTGGCCAACTGTGCTTCGGTTGACGGCCGGGCGCATCCGCTTATAATGAGATTGCCGCTTGGATCGGGCCACGACCGAGACGGCAGGACATCCTAGCTCCATCACGTTTGTCCCGCCCTCCCGGTTGCCCTGGAGGGTTCTCTTGTCCCCGGCGGCAATCGCGCTTCGGCATAAGGCACCTGATCAGCGTCTACCGTACCAAGGGAGGCGACCGTGTCAGCGACCACCAGCCCGGAACGTCGCACGACCACGCTCGACCTGCGCCAGAAGAAGGCGCGTGGTCTCCCCATAACCTGGCTCACAGCCTACGACTACCCTACTGCCCTGGCCATCGACCGGGCGGGCCTGGATGGGATCTTGGTCGGCGACTCGCTCGGCATGGTCGTGCTAGGCTATGCCACCACCCTTCCCGTCACGATGGACGAGATGATCCATCACTGCAAGGCCGTGTCACGCGGCGCACACCGCGCGCTCCTGGTTGGCGACATGCCGTTCCTTTCCTACCAGGTCAGCCCGGCCGAGGCGGTGCGCAACGCCGGGCGCTTCTTGCAGGAGGGCGGCATGGACGCGGTTAAGTTGGAGGGCGGGGATAACATACTGCCGGCACTTCAGGCGATACTCGCCGCGGGCATCCCGGTCATGGGGCACCTGGGGCTCACGCCGCAGTCGATCCACCAGCTCGGCGGCTATCGCGTACAGGGCAAGACGGCCGCCGCGGCCCGCCGTCTGATTGATGATGCGCTACTGCTGGAACGCAGCGGGTGCTTCTCGATCGTCCTCGAGTCCATTCCTGCACGCCTGGCGGACTACGTCTCGCGGCGCCTGACCATTCCGACCATTGGCATCGGCGCGGGGGCAGGCTGCGACGGCCAGGTGCTGGTGACCCACGACCTGCTCGGGTTGTTCGACCGCTTTACCCCCAAGTTCGCCAAGAAGTACGCCGACCTGCACGGGGAGATGGCGCGCGCATTCTCCCAGTATCGCGAAGACGTCGAGCGGCGCTCCTTCCCCGCGACGGAACACACAGCCGAGATGCCCGATGCAGAGTGGCAGGCTCTTGTGAATGACCTTGGCGAATCGGGCTAGGCGCCGCGCGCCGCTTGATAACGATCTCTCGCCGTCGGCGTCGACCGGGCATCTACTTGGGGCGGGCACTCGTCGAAAGGTTCCTTTGAGATGAAGGTCACTCTCCTGGGTACGGGTGCCATGGCCTGCCTGATGGGCTATCGCCTCGCGCCGTGGGCGGAGGTGACCTTGCTCGGGACGTGGCAGGAGGCGGTGAAGGCCATATCGACCCGTGGCCTGCTGGTTGACGACGGCCGAGGCGAGCAGACCATTCGATTGCGCGCCACAACTGAAGTCGGCGAATGTGCCGCGAGCGACCTGCTGCTTGTCCTGGTCAAGGCCTGGCAGACCGCAGACGCTGTTCGCCGTGCAGGCGCAGCCCTGGCCGACGATGGTCTGGCGTTGACCCTCCAGAACGGCATCGGCAACTATGAGGTGCTGAGCGCGTTGTTGGGTGCTGAACGGGCTGCCGCCGGGGCGACCACCTCCGGCGCCACGCTGGTGGGCCCCGGGCACATTCGCCTGGGAGGCGACGGCGCGCTGCAACTCGGAAATCATCCGCAGCTGGGTAAGACCCTCGCGCTCTTCGAACGCGCCGGTCTGCGAGTGACCGTCGGCGCAGACCGCGATTCGATATTGTGGGGCAAGCTCTTGATCAATGCGGCCATCAACCCGCTGGCGGCTTTGCTGCGCGTGCCCAATGGGGAATTGGCGCGCCGGCCGAGCGCCCGCGCCCTGATTCAGGAACTAGCTCGCGAAGGGGCACGGGTGGCCGATCGTTCGGCGATCGCTCTGCCATATGCCGACGCAGCCGCGCGTGCCCTCGAAGTGGCGGAAGCCACAGCCCACAACCGCTCCTCCATGCTCCAGGATGTTGAGCGTGGGCGGCGAACCGAGATCGATGCGATCAACGGCGCCATTGTGAACCAAGCGCAGCGGCTGGGGCTTGACGTGCCGCTTAACCGCGCGGCCTGGCACTTGGTGCAGGCGCTTGAGGAGCGTGCTGCGGCCTGATCTCCGCACTGCGCGGCGCAGAGATCCTGTTCAACGGCCTGCACCTGCCTTCTCACATGCGGGCTCAGATTGAGGCGTGCTCGGGAGGATACCGCATGGTCATCGTCGAATCCGTCGCCGATCTGCGCCGCGCGCGCGCCGAGATGCCAAGCCCGTTGGGACTTGTGCCCACCATGGGCTTCCTGCATGAGGGGCATCTCTCGCTCGTTCGGCACGCGCGGGCCGATTGCGCCTCGGTGGCAGTCAGCATCTTCGTCAACCCCACCCAGTTCGGTCCGGGCGAGGATCTGGAACGCTATCCGCGCGACCTGGAGCGCGACCTGAACTTGCTGCGGCTGATCGGGGTGGACCTGGTGTGGACCCCACCGCCGGAGGAAGTCTATCCGGCGGGGTATCAGACCTTCGCTACGGTCGAGCATGTGAGCCGGCCGCTGGAAGGCAAGGCCCGCCCAACCCACTTCCGCGGCGTCGCAACCGTGGTGGCGAAGTTGTTCAACCTGTTCGAGCCACAGCGCGCCTACTTTGGGCAGAAGGACGCGCAGCAGACCATTGTCGTGCGGCGGATGGCGCGCGACCTGGATTTCACGGTGGAGGTTGTCGTCTGCCCTACCGTGCGCGAAGCCGACGGGCTGGCCATGTCGTCGCGCAATACATACCTTACGCCTGGCGAGCGTCCGGTGGCCAGCGTGCTCTACCGCGCGCTGGGCGCGGCCAAAGAGGCCCTGGATCGCGGCGAACACGACGCGGACATTCTGCGCTCGGTCATGTCGCGCACTCTGGCGGGCGAGCTCATGGCAACCGAAGAGTACGTCTCGATTGCACACCCTGCAACGTTGGACGAATTGGAGACGATCGAAGGGGAGGCGCTCTTCTCGCTGGCGGTCCGTTTGGGCCGCACGCGCCTCATCGACAATTTCCTGTTGCACAAAGACGAGTGGAGCACGGGCATCTTCACGGACATTCGCAGGCGGGGCGCGGCGGACGCCGCAGGAGCATAGCCATGCTGCTGTGCATCGACATCGGGAACACCAACATCACCCTCGGCCTGTACCAGGGCGAGACGCTTGGACCGCGCTGGCGGCTGGCGACCGACCACGATCGCATGCCGGATGAGTTTGCGCTGCAGATATTGGGGCTTCTGCAGATGGCCGGCCTGAGTCCCACAGACGTGGACGGAGCCGCGGTCGCCTCGGTCGTTCCGCCGCTGACCGGCAAGTGGCTGGATGTATGCCGGACCAGCCTGCGCTGTGAACCGCTGGTGGTGGATGCCGGCGTGCGCACCGGCGTGCGCGTGCGCTATGACGACCCCAAGGCGGTCGGCGCCGACCGTGTTGTGGATGCAGTGGCCGCATTCCGCTTGTACGGCGGTCCGGCGATTGTCGTCGACTTCGGCACGGCGACAACCTTCGATGCCATCTCCGCCGACGGCGACTACCTGGGCGGGGCGATCGCGCCAGGGATCGGCATTGCGGCCGAGGCCCTCTTTTCGCGCGCGGCCAAGCTCACCCGAGTCGAAATCACCCGCCCGCCATCGGCCATCGGCCGCAACACGACCCATTCCATCCAGTCGGGGCTGCTTTTCGGCAACGTCGGTCTGGTCGAGGGCATGGTGGAGCGCTTTCGCCGCGAACTGGGCGGGCAGGCCAAGGTGATCGGCACCGGCGGATTGGCCGAACTCATCGCGCGCGAAACGCCCGTCATCGAAATCCTTGCCCCGTGGCTGACGCTGGACGGGCTGCGCATGATCTACGAGATGAATCGGTGAACGGTTCGCCTGCGGAATACTTCTCCGCCGTTCAGGCAACCGCCGGCTGGGACCGCATGCTTGAGTCCTTTGCTGGATTCTGCCGCGTGCAAGCCGGTTGGCGCGTGTTGGATGTCGGCTGCGGGCCCGGCGGCTTGGCGCGCCATTTGGCCGCCCTGGGGTGCGTGCCGATCGGATTGGACCGCGACATGCAAATGGCCCTTCTCGCAAGCCGCTCTATCCGGGCGAAGCACGCGTGTCTGCAGGCCGATGCCCATCGCCTGCCCTTCGCCGCCGAGCGGTTCGACCTGGTGACTGCCACAAATGTGGTTTTCCTGTTGGACCGTCCGCAGGACGGTTTGGCGGAATTTGCCCGAGTGGTGAGGCAAGGCGGGCGTCTGGCCATGCTCAACCCGAGCGAGCACCTTTCCGCTCGCTCGGCCGCCGTGCTAGCCGATGAGCGCGGGCTGACCGGCGTCGAGCGAACTTCGCTCCTGGGGTGGGCGCGCATCGCCGAAGAGAGAGAACGCTTCTCGGAGAGCGACACACGGCGCATGATTGAATTCGCGGGTTGCCAGATCATTGAAACGGGGATGCGGATGGGTCCGGGGTTCGCGCGGCTGACGCTGGCAGAGCGAACGCTATGACCACGCGGCGAGCTATCCAGCTTCACGGGATTGCGCTCCTGGCCGCGGCGGATTCTCTCGTCGTCCACCACCTGCGGCCTTCGGATTTGGGCAGGGTCGACTCCGAAGAGGGCCGAGCTCTCGACGAGGGCAGCTTTGAGGGGTCGGCCGAGATCCGCCGAAAGCGGGTCGGGACATGCTCGATCGCCTCGATAATCTCGGGAGCGGCCATTAGCGGCACCTGCGAGCGTCGCGGAGATGAATTCGAGGTGCGTTGGCATCGCAGTCGAACCCAAGGGCGTGCACACTACACTCTCTCATCCACGGAGGTCCTGCACGGGACGTGGTCCCTGGATGAGGGTTCTCACCTGGGGCTTGAGACCCTGACGCCAAACAACAACCCATGATTCAAACACCCTTGACGTCCAAACGAATCGTCTTAGGAGTCACAGGAAGCATCGCGGCGTACAAGGCCGCCGACCTGGCTTCCAAACTCGCACAGGCCGGAGCGCTCGTGGACGTTGTCCTGACCCAGTCCGCAACCCGGTTTGTCGCGCCGCTAACGTTTCAATCGGTGACCGGACGGCCGGCCTTCACCGATGCCGACTTGTGGGGGCCGCAGGCTCACGTCCTGCACGTCGGGCTGGGCCACGGCGCGGAGTTGTTCATCGTCGCTCCGGCGACGGCTCACACCCTCGCGAAGTTGGCCGCCGGCTCGGCCGGCGACCTGCTCAGTCTGACCGCCCTGGCCGCGCGCTGCCCGCTGCTCATCGCTCCGGCAATGGACGCCGGCATGCTCGAGCATCCGGCCACGCAGGAGAACTTGCGCCTGCTGGCCGAACGTGGCGCGACGATTCTCGGGCCCGAACTCGGCCACTTGGCCTCCGGCCTGTCCGGCATCGGGCGTATGACCGAGCCGCTCGACATTCTGGCGCACGTCCGATTCCTGCTCTCGCGCGGCGGGCCATTGGCCGGGCGTAAGGTGGTGGTGACTGCCGGCGGGACGCAGGAACCGCTCGACCCGGTGCGCGTGCTCACCAACCTTTCGTCGGGCAAGCAGGGCTACGCCTTGGCCCAGGCCGCTTTGGACGCAGGCGCGGAGGTCATTCTCATTGCCGCCCCGGCTGCGCTCACGCCGCCGGCGGGGGCGGTACTCATTCCGGTGCGCACGGCGCAGGAAATGCTCGAGGCGGTCCTCCGCGCAACGGACGAGGCGGAGGCATTGTTGATGGCCGCAGCGGTCGCGGACTTCCGCCCGCGTCAGACCGCAGCCCAGAAGATGAAGAAAGAGAAGGGCGTGCCGACGCTCAGCCTGGAACCTACGCCCGACATCCTGGCTGCCGTCGCCGAGCGGCGTCGCAGCCGCGGCCGGCCGCGGGTCATGGTCGGTTTCGCGGCCGAGACGGAGAATTTGTTGGCCAACGCACAGGCCAAACTGCGCGAGAAGGCATTGGATATCATCGCGGCCAACGACATCTCGCAGGCCGATACCGGCTTCGGCAGCGACACCAATCGCGTCACACTGATCGACGCCAGCGGCCGCGTGGAAGAGTTGTCGCTGCTTTCTAAGGACGAGGTTGCACAGCACATCGTGGCCAGGGTCATCGCGTTGCTTGCGTAGCGAATCGGGATTGCGCACGGCACGTGGGATCGCCGCAGCGTGAAAGACCCACGTTGGGAAACGCAGCAAGTTGTTCTCGGAGCCCTCGGGCGTTGTGGGGTTGGGTCCTCGTGCCGGACGTGAGCTGGCCAGCGCACGCGTCTGCCCCGGCATTGGCATGCGCTTGGTGAAGGTCTAGATCCAGCGTGCGAGCCGGGCGCGGATCGAGCTTTCGGGCAATGCGCCCGTCCAACGGTCAACGACCAGCCCGCCCTGGAAGAGGATCATCGTAGGAATGCCGGTGACACCGCACTGCCCGGCGACAACCGGATTCTCGTCCACGTTGAGCTTGGCCACCCGCAAGCGGGCCGCCTCTTCACGCGCCAACTTCTCCACGGTAGGAGCCACCATGCGGCAGGGTGCGCACCACGGCGCCCAGAAATCGACCAGCACCGGCAAGTCGCTGTGCAGCACGTCATGGGCA